>DAIMHB010000527.1:0-1656 GCA_036723545.1 Beijerinckiaceae bacterium | reverse complement strand
AAACCACACGGGTGTTGATGCCTTTGTCCTCAAGTTGCGCCTGCGCGGCAAGCGCGACGGACACTTCCGAGCCGGTGGCAAAAATCGACACCGCCGCCTTGCCCGATGCGGGCGAGAGCTCATAAGCGCCCTTGGCCACGAGATTGTCCTGCGACAGGCTTTTGCGCACCTGCGGCACATTCTGGCGGCTCAAGGCCAGAATTGATGGCATATGCTTATGGCGCAATGCTGTTTCCCAGGATTCCAGAGTTTCGGTCTGGTCGGCAGGGCGGAACACCAGCAGGTTCGGAATGGCGCGCAAGCTCGCCAGATGTTCAACCGGCTGATGTGTCGGGCCATCCTCGCCCAGACCAATCGAATCATGCGTCATGGCATGAATGACATGCGTGCCCATCAGCGCGCTGAGGCGGATGGAAGGGCGGGCATAATCTGTAAACACAAGGAAGGTCGCACCCGACGGAATTAAGCCGCCATGCAGCGCCATGCCATTGCAGGCCGCAGCCATGCCATGCTCACGGATACCCCAGTGAATATAACGCCCGTTGAACTGACCCGCCGAAATGGCCGGTGTCACCTCAATTTTGGTATTGTTGGAGCCGGTGAGATCGGCGGAGCCGGTGATGAGTTCGGGCAGCAGCGGCGCAATCACTTTAAGGGCGTTTTCACCCGCCTTGCGGGTGGCAACCTCGCTGGCATCCGTCACCAGCCTTGTTTTGGCCTCCAGCACCGCAGCGCCAAGGGTTTCGGGCAAAGTGCCCGCTATACGGCGGGAGAATTCAGCCTTGATGCTGCTTTCGGTAGCAGCAAGAGCCTTTTTCCAGGCCTTATGCGCGCGCTTGCCCTTGTTGCCGGCCTTGCGCCATGCCGCCAAAATATCATCCGGAACGACAAAGGCGGGATGAGTCCAGCCCAGCTTTTCGCGGGTGCCGGCCACTTCCGCATCAGAAATTTCACCATGCGCCTTGGCGGTGCCGGCAAAATTCGGCTCGCCAAAGCCGATGACGGTTTTGGCGGCAATCATGGTCGGCTTGTCGGATTTCTGGGCTTTTTTGATAGCCTTGAGAATGGCCTTCGGGTCATGGCCGTCAATGGCAAAGGCATTCCAGCCCGCTGATTTGAACCGGGCGATCTGATCCACCGAATCGGTGACATTCACCGGCCCGTCAATGGTGATGTTGTTGTGATCGTAAATGACGATCATTTTATTGAGCTTGAAATGTCCGGCAAAGGCTATCGCCTCCTGACTGACGCCTTCCATCAGGTCGCCGTCGCCGCACAGCACATAGGTGTAATGGTTGCACAGGTCGCCGAACTGCGCATTCATCATCCGCTCAGCCAGCGCCATGCCCACGGCTGTGGCAATGCCCTGCCCAAGCGGGCCGGTGGTGGTTTCCACACCCAAGGTGTGGTGATATTCGGGATGACCGGGCGTTTTCGAGCCCAGTTTGCGGAAGTCCTTGATGTCCTCAATGGTCATGCCCTTGGTGCCGGTCAGATAGAACAGCGCATAAAGCAACATGGAGCCATGACCGCCCGACAGCACGAAACGGTCGCGGTTGAACCAGTTGGGATGGTTCGGATCGAAATTCAGCACGTCCCGATAGAGAACAGTGGCAATATCCGCCGCGCCCAGCGGCAGCCCGGCATGGCCGGATT
>DAIMHB010000526.1:0-1656 GCA_036723545.1 Beijerinckiaceae bacterium | reverse complement strand
ATCCTGCACCATTCTTTCAGATTCTTTAGCCAGTGAAGATGTGGCTTCATCGAGGATAAGCACCGGCGGGCTTTTCAGGACGGCCCGGGCTATGCTGATGCGTTGTTTTTGCCCGCCGGAAAACATATGCGGATAGCGGTGATAAAATTCAGGCCGCAGCCCCACCCGTTCCATCATGGCGCGGGCTCTGGTCTCGCGCTCGGCTTTGGTCAGCTTGGTATTGACAAGCAGCGGCTCCTCCAGCGCCATGCCAATGGTCTGGCGCGGGTTGAGCGAGCCATGCGGATTTTGAAACACAATCTGAATATGTTGCCGCAGGCTGCGGCGCAGCGCCGGATTATCGGCCACGTCCTGCCCGTTGATTTTCAGCACGCCGGATGTGGGTGTTTCGATCAGAGTGAGCAGGCGTGCGAGTGTGGATTTGCCTGAGCCGGACTCCCCCACTACAGCCAGAGTTTTGCCCGCCTCAAGACTGAAGGACACACCGTCCAGCGCCTTGACTGTGGCGGATGGCGAGAACAACCCGCGCTTCTGGCTGTAATAGCGGGTGAGGTTTTGGGCTTCGAGAACGGTCTGGCTCATGAGACGGCTTCCCTATTGGCACCCAGCGGGAAATGACAGAGCGCCTCTCCCAGTGCCGCGCTGGCGCGGTGTGGGGGTGTGGTGGTGCATAGGTCCTGCGCATAGGCACAGCGCGGGGCAAAGAGGCAGCCTTTGGGCCGGTCAAACTGGCCGGGCACCACACCGGGAATGGCGGGCAGAATCTTGCTGGTGGCGCGCTCGGGCAGAGCATTGAGCAGCGCCTGCGTATAGGGGTGATTGACGCGGTCAAACAGCGCTTGCGTGGTGTTGCGCTCAATTTGCCGTCCGGCATATTGCACAATCACGCGGTCGGCGGTTTCCGCCACCACGCCCATATCATGGGTGATGAGCACCAGTCCCATGTGATTTTCGGTTTTGAGCTTGAGCAGCAGATCGAGAATCTGCGCCTGAATGGTGACATCCAGCGCGGTTGTCGGTTCATCGGCAATCAGCAGCTTTGGCTTGCAGGCCAGCGCCATGGCAATCATCACGCGCTGGCTCATGCCGCCCGAAAGCTGGTGCGGAAAGGCCGAGAGACGCCGTGCCGGATCGGTGATTCCCACCTCCTCCAGCAGCTCAATCGTGCGTTTTTTGCGGGCAGCGCGGTCAAGGTTGAGATGCACCCGCAACACTTCGCCGATTTGAAATTCCACCGTAAAGCAGGGGTTGAGCGAGGTCATCGGCTCCTGAAAAATCATCGCCAGATCTCGCCCGATAATGCTGCGGCGGTTTTGGGCAGAAACCTGGCGCAGGTCGCGCCCGTCAAAGGTCATTTCATCCGCGGTGATGGTCGCTGTCCAGGGCAGCAGCCCCATCACCGCCAGCATGGCGACAGATTTGCCGGAGCCGGATTCGCCAACAATCGCCAGCGTTTCGTCCGCAGCAACGGAAATATCGACACTGTCCACGGCTTTGAAGGCTCCGCCGCGTGTGGCGAAAGACACCGAGAGATTGCGAATATTGAGCAGGGACATCACGACCTCCGCATCTTGGGGTCCAGCGCGTCGCGCAAGCCGTCGCCGGTGAGGTTGATGGCGATCACGGTCACGAGAATGCACAGGCCCGGCATGGTGA
>DAIMHB010000525.1:0-1668 GCA_036723545.1 Beijerinckiaceae bacterium | reverse complement strand
GAACAGCGTTGCGGAGAGTGAAAATCTCCCTCCAGACAGCCCTTTCCAGAACAACCCTGCCCTCATGCGCAGGTCTCCTTCTGTATATGCGGAAGCTGCTCGCGGGAAATAGCCGCAGCTCCACCCAGCACCGAAGGTTCATAAAGGTGAAGCACCAGCGTAAAGGGGCCCTCACCTGTCAGGGGCAGGAAAAATCCGGCGCGCACATCCCGGCCCAACTCAATCGTCCAGGTTCCTGCATGATCGCGCAGCACCTCCGATGACGTGAACCCCATACGATGCGCCGCCTCACCAGCACTTTGTAATGAGTTGTCGGCGAGAGTCAGTGTCCAATACCGGCCCGGCATCCCCTGACCGCTGATCTTGTAATGGCATTCAGCATGAAGGCTATGTCCGTCATCATCCACTGTTGCCGTCAGGCGCAAACCTTCCGAAAGCGCCAGCGCTGCACCACCAGATCGAGCAAGGCGCGCGCGCGTGTAAGGGTCAGGATCGGCTGCGGCTTGCAAGGCCGCACGCCACGGGCCGGAGTGCAGCGTGTTGAAATCAATCTCCCGACGGGTCATCCATTCCGCACTGATCAAACCCAGAGCAAGGCTGGTCAGCACGAACAGAACAAAACCGGCAAACTGGCGCAGATCATCCCTCTTCATAAAGGCACATCGGCATGAAACGCCCCGTCTGCACGTTTATCCGGCTCAGGGCGTGTCATCTCCTCAAGATCATGCAGCATAGACGCCGCCCCTTTGGACAATGTGCTGAAATTCTGCACCGGCGCACCCGCTGATACATCCTGCTTCGCGCCTTCTTTTGCGGTCTGCGGAATATTGGCAATGGTGGGAACAAAGCTCACTTCATCACCGGGCAAGGGTTTCAGTTCAACACCATTATGTGCATAGGCCATAATCTCATGCCAGGTGCGGGCAGGCAGCGAGCCGCCGGTCATGCTCTCCATAGGGGAATTGTCGTCATTGCCGAACCAGATGGCTTCCACAAAATTTCCTGAATATCCGACAAACCAGGCATCGCGCGACTCATTGGTGGTGCCGGTTTTGCCGGCCAGATGCACACCTTCAATCTGCGCCGCACGGGCCGTGCCCTCTTCCACCACATGCGTCATCATGCCCACCATCTGCTCAATAATATGCGCCGGTATGATCTGCGGCAACGCATCCGCCTCCGGCGCGTGGCGATAAAGCACCTGACCACGGGCGTTACGCACCTCCAGCGCGGCAAAGGGCGGCGCACGATGGCCACCATTGGCAAAGGTACAATAGGCCGAGGCCATATCAATCACCGTCACAGAATCCGCGCCGATCACCAGTGAGGGCGTGTCGGGCAGCGGGGTCGTAATCCCCATCTTATGCGCGGTTTGCACGACGGCTGTGCGGCCAACTTTCTGATTGCCACCCCCGATGGCAATCGACAAGCGCACAGCAACCGTATTGAGAGATTTGGTCAGGGCCAGCCATAAGGGCAGATGTCCGGCATAGGTGCCGCCAAAATTATGCGGGCACCAGTTACCAACGCACACCGGCGCATCCTCAACAATCGTATCGGGTGTAAATTTTCCGATCATCAAGGCCGTTGTATAGACAAAGGGCTTGAAGGAAGAGCCGGGCTGGCGCTGCGCCTCGGTCGCGCGGTTAAACTGGCTGTCACCATAAT
>DAIMHB010000524.1:0-1688 GCA_036723545.1 Beijerinckiaceae bacterium | reverse complement strand
CTTCAGAGCTGAACGAGCCGGCCCCGACCATTGCACAGGCATGGGTTATGGCAAACCGCGGGCTCACACATGAAGCCGAGCGCCTCTGCCAGAGCTATATCCGCGCATATCCGCTTGATCCTGAAGCCTATTATCTGCAGGCCGTGCTGAACCTTGCCAAAGGTGCGCTGGGGCTGGCACGGCAGGAGTTGCGCCATGTGTTATATCTGGATCCGGGATTTGCGGTGGCTTATTCGATGCTGGCTGAAATTTATCTCTCCGATAACCAGCCTGATGCAGCCGCGCAAGCCTGCAAACAAGGTCTGGCCGCCCTGAAAACTGTAGCCGACGATGTGATCGTGCCTTATTTGAGCCCATCCACCATGCGCGATTACAGGCAATATTTGCTGCAATTATCCGGCTTATCCTGATGCGGACCACCCGTCATGCGCTCCGGATCATCATGCCTCGTGCTAAATGACCGGACGCAACGCTCCGGACATGAAGACAGCCACCAAGGCCGCGGCCATGGAAGGCGCCAGAGGAATTTTATGAGCCTGCCCCCGCTCCGGCCAAATCAACGTTGCCAGCTTGATAGCCAGAACATGAACCAGAACAAACCCAAGCAAAAACACCGCATAGAGCATGGCGCCGGTGGGGCCTGCCCATAAGAGGGCCACCGTCAACAGCTTGACGTCGCCACCCCCCATCAATTTTAAGGAATAGGGATATAAAATCACGACAAAGGCCAAGGCGGCAAAGCCGAAATTATAATGAAGCGCAACCCAGCGACCGGATACACAGGCGTGAATCAGGAACAAAAAGAACAGGGTCAGAACAAGGTCATTGCGGATTTTGAAGGAGATAAAATCGGTTATGCCAACCCAAAACAAAATTACGGTTGTAACCAGCAGAACACACTGCGACACCAATAAAACAGAAATCATATGAACTCTGAGCGCCAGATCAAAAATTTGAAATTATAAATCTATAATATTGAAAATATTTATATTTTAACTGAAATAAGATCTGAAGTCCTGCCCTTTGCACAACCCCGCATCCACATAAGCCCTATGCCGGAGGCGCTTGTCTTCAGGCAGATAAGCTGCACAGATTATTCTTGCAGCAGCGAGAACCACATGGCTTTGCGGCGCAGAGGAAGCTGCGGCTCAAAAGCCTGAGCCGCAGCGTCTCTATGCCTAAAGCCAGTGCAACTGAGCACTCAGCCAGTGCGGTTTCAGGTCAGCGCAGCATTAAGCGATGTCCATTTGCCGCTTACCCATGTGCCGACCAGCGCGATGGTTGCAATAACAGCCACAAGCAATATGCCGAGAAGCACGGTATATTCGACAAGAGCCGCACCGCTTTCATCGTCTCTCAGGACTGAAATCTGATTGATCACTTTCAGCATGTCGATGCTCCCGATTTAAAATTAATATTTAAAATCAAATTCTAAAACAATATTTTACATGAACCGACTTTCATCGATACGACATATTCTGCCTAGAATTTTGTTTCGTCAATATTTTTTTGAAAGCATTATGCCGCACTTCGCGTCCAGCTGGCTTTGGTGCCAAGCTATTGAATTCAGGCGCTCAGAAGCGTAAAATGAAAAAAGATTTTCGTGTTCATCACTCAGATTAAACCAACCTCGCAAAAACGCGATCATTGATCCTGACAGAGCGAACACAGCACTCTCCTTTTAAGTC
>DAIMHB010000523.1:0-1689 GCA_036723545.1 Beijerinckiaceae bacterium | reverse complement strand
CCTCACTGCCCTGCATGGTCTCCAGCCGCACCTCAATCATATGAATCTTGTCCTCCGCGGCCTGCACCTGCGCATTGGACTCAATCAGCGCCGAATTCAGCTTTTCGCGCTCGGCGCGGGTTGCAGCCATTTCACTTTCAATTTTTTGCCGCTGGGCCTCGGATTGTTTCAGCGTATCCTGAACAGCCTGCAATTCCGTCTGATGACGGGCCTGCTCTGCACCATCCGCGGCCGTATCAACCGGTGGTGACTGCGCAAAGGCCGGGCATGATATGGCAAGGCCCAGAAGACCTGCATAAATCCATCTCATGCGCTTCAAAGCCAAAAGCATAAGTCTATCCGGCGAATCATTTTGAAAAATCTATCCTGATTTCTCGTTAAACACGATGATAGGGATGTCCGGCCAGAATGGTTGTGGCACGGTAAAGCTGCTCGGCGGCCAGCACCCGCACAATCTGATGCGGCCATGTCAGAGCACCGAAGTTCAGCGTCAGAGCCGCCGCCTTGCGAAGCGTGTCATCCAGCCCGTCCGGCCCGCCGATCACCAGCACATAGGCTGAGGCGCCGCCATCGCGCGCTTTGGCCATATCAGCGGCAAAAGCCGGACTGGTGAGACTTTTGCCGCGCTCATCCAGCGCCACCAGCCGCGCCCCGGGCGGGACAAGCGCCAGCAGTGCCTGCGCTTCCTCTGATTTGCGGTCTTCGGCGCGGCGGGCGCGGCTCTCCTCGATTTCCCGCAGTTCTGCGCCGGTCAGGCCGACACCGCGCGCGCCCAACTCCAGCCGCGCCCAATAGCGCGACACCAGTTCACGTTCCGGGCCGGTTTTCATCCGGCCCACACAGAGCAAAATCAGGCGCAATCAGCTTAATTTCGTTTCATCGGGGCGGTCGGCTCCCCACATTTTTTCCAGATTGTAGAAGCGGCGCACATCGGGACGGAAAATATGCACGATAATGTCGCCTGCATCCACCAGCACCCAGTCATTATGCGGCATACCCTCAACGCGCGGGGTGCCATAGCCGGCCTCCTTGCACATTTTTATGATATGGTCGGCAATGGAGCCGACATGGGTATTGGAGCGGCCACTGGCGATAATCATATGGTCGGCAATGGAGGTGCGGCCATAAAGATCAATGGAAACAATTTCTTCGGCTTTTGAATCGTCAAGGCAGGCCAGAATCATATCAAGCTGAGCGGCTGTGTTGGACGAATGTTGAGGGGCAGTCTGTGCGCCCTCAGTGTCAAGATGTGTGTTCAGTGTCGCATTCCTCGTGACAAAAATTTAAAATCCATTCTAGCAAACTCTGGCGCAAAATCATACCGGATTTACGTCCATGCGATCTTTTGATTGCCCCCGCAAGGCCGAGGATGAGAGATCTGACCGGCGGACATGCAGAAAGATAAAGGCTGGCGCAGGGGTCAGTGGCAGATGACCGGCTCTATCCTCTTTATATCGGCAGGTCTGCAAGCGCTGCGCGGCTTTGGACGCCATAGCATTTAAAGTGGAGCCGGGCCGGTCAATCACGGCGATCGGCATCATATGGGTAATTTTCAGCCAGTTTTGCCAGCGGTCAAACTGGCGCAGATTATCCGCCCCCATCAGCCAGACGAAATGCACATCCGGCAGACGGCGCTTGAGATATGTCAAAGTCTGATAGGTATAGCGCGCGCCAATCTCGGCCTCAAAT
>DAIMHB010000522.1:0-1690 GCA_036723545.1 Beijerinckiaceae bacterium | reverse complement strand
ATCGCACAGCTGGAAATCGAAAGGGCGCTGATGGCCCGCATAGAGTCAAACAAAAAGCCGGAGGAGCCGCAGGACACCGCACCTGTGGCGAAAGAACCGCCGCCCTTTTCGGCTGAAATTGCCACGCTCAAATCGGAAGAGGCCTGGCTCAATCCGCCCGGCCCCAATGTGCAGCCGGTGCCCGCGCCACCAGCTGAAGATGAAGCGCAGGCTTCAGCTCCGGCCCAGGACCCGCCCGAGGACAGCAAACCCAAAGACACCGCCCGCCCTGCCGCGCCGAGTGTGGATGAGGACAAAAAATCCAGCACCCGCCTGTTGATTCTGGCGGCTGTGGCCTGCCTTGTGGTGGTGAGCGTGGCAGGCACAGCGCTCTGGCTCAAACAAAATCCGGATGATCCTGCGCGCAAACCCAGAATTGACACCAGCGCCAGCCTCGAAACCAAGCCCGAACAGGGTAAAATATCCGAACGTGCCGATGCGCCGCCCCCACCACCCGTAACCACAATCACACCAGCCAAAACGGCCAGTGCAGCCGCAGACAAACCGGCAGAGACGATTCCTGTTGCGATTCGCTCGGCTTTGCTGATCGAAGCCCCGGACGAACCGACCAAGGTTAAAACCTATATTGGCACAGTCATCTGGAGCACAAGCACGAAAACAACGACAAATGGCACATTCACCATCATGCATGGTGATGTGGCGATTGGCGATGCCGATCTGAAATTCGAATTCAATCTGCAGAAAAATGACGATCCCAATTTTCCGGCCGATATATTGATGGATCTGCGGTTCAATGGCGGGCCGCAAAGCCAGATCAAAGCCATCAAAGATATGAGCATGCCTGAAATGCGTCAGGAAGAAACCGCGCGCGGAGAACCCCTCAAAGGCGGTATTGTCGCCATTACCCCCACCGATTATATGGCAGGGCTGTCACGCGTGGACCGGGAAAAAACCCGCAACAATGACCTCTTGACACAGCGGGGCTGGTTTGACCTGCCGATGAGCCTGCCTGATGGCCGCGCCGCCAAGCTGACCATTGAGAAGGGCATAGCTGGCGAGCGGGCATTGGCCGAGGTCATGAAATAAAGCAGTTTAATCTCCCGCGCTCAATCAACGCGGGAGTTTTTATACCCCTGAAGAGGGATAAACGCCTTCAGCGCGCCTCAAGCAGAGCCGGCGCTGGCGGGGCTTCCAGCCGCGCCATGCCGCTTTTGACAGCCGCCTGCACCTTTTCAAAGGCCCGCACCTCGATCTGGCGCACACGCTCGCGGGAAATATTGAACTGTTCGGACAAGGCCTCCAGCGTCACCGGCTCATCAACAAGACGGCGCGATGTGAAAATATGACGTTCCCGCTCATTAAGCACCGACAGGGCCTGATTGAGCACCCCGAGGCGGTTGTCGCTTTCCTCGCGCTCCACCATCATATTTTCCTGACTGGCGCTTTCATCCACCAGCCAGTCCTGCCATTCGCCTTCGCCATCAACACGCATGGGCGCGTTCAGCGATGCGTCTCCGCTCAGGCGGCGGTTCATGTCCGTCACGTCCTGTTCCGGCACGCCCAGACGTGTGGAAATGGCCTTGAGCTGCTCGGGCTTGAGGTCGCCGTCATCCAGCGCCGAAATATGACTTTTCGCCTTGCGCAGGTTGAAAAACAGCCGCTTCTGATTGGCGGTCGTACCCATTTTAAC
>DAIMHB010000521.1:0-1697 GCA_036723545.1 Beijerinckiaceae bacterium | reverse complement strand
TACCCATTTTAACCAAAGACCAGGAGCGCAGCACATATTCCTGAATGGAGGCGCGGATCCACCACATGGCATAGGTGGCCAGACGAAAGCCCTTTTCCGGCTCAAACCGTTTCACGGCCTGCATCAGGCCGACATTGCCCTCTGAAATCACTTCACCAATGGGCAGGCCATAGCCGCGATAGCCCATGGCAATTTTGGCCACCAGCCGCAAATGCGAGGTCACCAGACGCTGCGCCGCATCGCGGTCGCCATGTTCGCGCCAGCTTTTGGCCAGCATATATTCCTCTTGCGGCTCCAGCATCGGAAATCGACGAATTTCAGCCAGATAACGTGCAAGTCCACTTTCAGCCGAAATCATCGGCAAGGCAGCAGTACTCATCTCAACCTCCAGAGGCGCTGGAAACAGCGCGGAATATCAGCCCACAACCCGATATGCGCCATGTGTACACACAGCGGCTTGCCCCGGCCTGATGGGGAGAGTGAAAGCCGCAAGCATGGCAAAAAAAGGGCTGAAGCATGATTTCAACTTGCTTATTTGCATAATAAATAATTAATTATCAACATATGCATTGCACAATAACAAATAAATTCCACAATTTCAAGATTAAGATCGAATAGCCACGTTTCAAAACCGAGGAGTGCGCATGGTTCCGGCAACGTCCTGGGATGACTTCCGGCTGGTGAAGGCCATTGCCGACCACCAGTCGCTGAGCGGTGCCGCCGAGGCGCTGGGGCTCAATCACTCGACCATATTCCGCCGCCTTGGCGCGCTGGAAGCCACTCTGAAAACCCGCATTTTCGAGCGTTCGCGCAATGGCTATGCGCCAACGGCTGCGGGCGAGCGCATGGTGGCGCTGGCCGCGCAAATGGCCGACCAGATCAACAGTTTCGAGATCAAATGTGCGGGGCGTGATGTCAAACCCTCGGGTGACCTGCGCATCACCACCAATGACACGATGCTGACTCATCTGCTGACGCCCATTTTTGCCGGTTTTCTGAAAGCCTATCCGGAAATAAGGCTTGAAATCGTTGTGTCCAATCAGGCGCTCAACCTGTCCAAGCGCGATGCCGATATTGCCATCCGCGCCACCAAAAATCCGCCCGAAACCTTGGTCGGGCGCAATATCACCGCCATTGCATGGGCCGAATATGCCGCCGCCGCCCTGGTGGACAATGGCAAAGTGGCTGAAAAAGACCGCACCCGCTGGATCGGCTATGGCGATGTGCTCAGCTCCTTATCCGCCATGCGTGAAATTTATGAAAAAATCGGGCCGGAACACATTATTTATCGCGTCAATACCGTATTGGGACTGGCGGAAGCTGTGGCGGCCAATATTGGCCTCGGGCTGCTGCCCTGTTTTATTGGCGATAAAACCCCGGGAATCCGGCGCATCAGCACACCTATCCGCGCACTGGATGCCAATCTCTGGCTGCTCACCCATCCGGATTTGCGCGATTCGGCCCGCGTGCGCGCCTTCATGACCTATGCCGGCGCAGAGCTGAGCAAGCAAAAGAAAATGATCGAAGGACTGCTGGAGCCGGTCTATCCGGCGTCCTAGAGTCTGTTGCCTTTAGACGGAAACGTCTCCCTCGCCCCGCGCGCGGGGAGAGGGTGGGGTGAGGGGCATTTTTATGAAGCCACGCCCCTCATCCTGTCCTTCTCCCCGTTGATCCTTCGAGACGGCCTACGGCCTCCT
>DAIMHB010000520.1:0-1703 GCA_036723545.1 Beijerinckiaceae bacterium | reverse complement strand
CGGTTGATTTAAGATCAGACCGCCGCAAAACAGCAGAAACAGTTTCATATTTCAAAAATTGACGGACATTCCGGATCGGAACCGGCACATACATACGGCATCATGCCCACAGATATTTGTGCTTTTGCACAAAATACTGTCATGTTGTGAAAATAATTTTTCAAAAATTTATGAACAAAATCTTAACATATTCACTGAATGACAGGGCTGTCATTATTTTGTTTAATTTTTTATTCGCAGCCCAGGGTTTAGCCTGAGCCAAACCATGGGCTGCGGATGGAGCGGCTTAGTGATCAGCCATTTTAGCGGCTTTGGTCACTTCATTTGCCGCATGATCGGCAGAGCTTATGCCATTGAAAAAGGCATTGAGCAGCACAGCCGCAACCGAGGCCAGAATAATGCCCGAATCAAGCAGGGGCTTGAGGTCGGCAGGGAAGTTTTTAAAGAAGGTGGGTGCAATCAGCGGCACCATGCCAAAGCCGATGGAAATGGCGACAACAAACAGATTGTTGCGATTGGCGCGGAAGTCCACCTGTCCCAGAATGCGGATGCCCGTTGCGGCCACCATGCCGAACATCACAATGCCCGCGCCGCCCAGCACCTCAACCGGCACCGCGCCCACAAGCGCCGCAAGTTTGGGAATAAAGCCCAGCGCCACCAGAATAAGCCCTGCAGCTGCCGCGACATAACGCGAATGTACGCCGGTCACACCCACCAACCCGACATTCTGCGAGAAGGATGTATATGGGAAGATGTTGAACAGGCCGCCGATGATGGTGCCGATGCCGTCAGCCCGCAGACCGCGCGTCAGGGCGTCCTGATCAATCTTTTTGCCGGTCATCTCGCCCAGCGCCAGAAACATGCCGGTGGATTCGATCATCACCACAATCATGACAATGCACATGGTGAGAATGGGAATCAGCTCAAAGCTGGGCATACCAAAGCGCAGCGGCACAACATAACCCAGCATCGGCGCATTAACAACCGAGGCAAAGCCCATCTTGCCCATCAGCGTGGCGATAATCGCGCCGATGATAATGCCGCACAGCACAGCAATATTGCCGATAAAGCCCTTCACATATTTGGTCAGGCCGAGAATAGTGAGGAGTACAATCAGCGCCAGCAGCAAGCCGTCCAGCGCGTCACGGTTGGGGTTGGGGGCTATTTTCATCACGCCATCAATATTTTGCAGGGTGGTGAGCGGCCCTTCCGCCCAGCCGATGCCAATGCGCATCAGCGAAATGCCGATCACCGTGATGATGGTGCCGGTAACGATAGGCGGAAAAAAGCGCAGCAAACGGCTGACAAAGGGCGCGATGATCAGGCCGAAGACGCCGGAGGCGATCACCGCGCCATAAATGGTGAGCAGCGCGCTGGCAGGCTGGAAATTCGCGCCGCCTGCGGCCTTGGCCGCGCCGATCATCGCCATCATGGGGGCGACAGAGGCGAAGGTCACGCCCATCATCACCGGCATACGGATGCCGATGGCACCAATGCCCAGCGCTTGAATCAATGTGGCTATGCCGCAGGCCAGCAGATCCGCATTGATCAGCAGCGCGCGGTCTTCCGGATTGAGGCCCAGGGCTCCGGCTATGATCAGCGGCACGGCCACCGCGCCAGCATACATCACCAGCACATGCTGAATGCCTAAAGCGGCAAGTTGCCCGCTTGGCAGGCGTTCATCCACACGATTGACTTGAGAC
>DAIMHB010000519.1:0-1708 GCA_036723545.1 Beijerinckiaceae bacterium | reverse complement strand
CCAGACGCCATCGCCCTCGGCCACAATGATCGAGGTGGCGACGCGGTCGAGAAAGTCACGGTCATGGCTGACCACAATCACAGTGCCGGGGTGGTCGGCCAGCATTTCTTCCAGCAGATCCAAGGTTTCAATATCAAGGTCGTTGGTGGGTTCGTCCAGCACCATAAAATTGGTCGGCTTGGCCAGCGCACGCGCCAAAGTGAGGCGGGCGCGCTCACCACCCGACAACACACCCACCGGCGTGCGCGCTTGTTCCGGCTGAAACAGGAAGTCCTTCATATAAGACATGACATGGCGCGAGACGCCATTGACCACCAGCGAGTCGCCAGAACCATCGGTGAGGGCTTCTTTCAATGTCCATTCCGGCCGCAGAGAGGCGCGGCTCTGGTCGAGCGTGGCGAGTTCCAGATTGGTGCCAAGGCGGGCAAAGCCGGTGTCCGGCTCCAGCTGGCCGATCAGCATTTTCAGCAGCGTGGTTTTACCCGCGCCATTGGGGCCGACAATGCCGATGCGGTCACCGCGCAAAATACGGGTGGAGAAATTTTTGACAATGGCGCGATCACCATAGGTTTTGGAAATGCCTTCGGCCTCCACCACCAGCTTGCCGGAGGTTTTGCTGTCGGAAGCGGCAAGGCTTACTGCGCCGGTGGCGCGGCGCTGGTCGCGCACCTCCTGCCGAAGCTGGGAGAGGCGCTCCATGCGGCCCACATTGCGCTTGCGCCGTGCGGTCACGCCATAGCGCACCCAATGTTCCTCATTGACAATGCGCCGCTCTAACTTATGCGCCGCGATTTCTTCCTCTTCCAGCACCTTGTCGCGCCAGGCTTCAAATTCGGCAAAGCCACGGTCAAGACGGCGCGTGACGCCGCGGTCAATCCACACGGTGCTGCGCGAGAGATTGGAGAGAAAGCGCCGGTCATGGCTGATGATGACCATGGCCGAGCGTAAGGATTTCAGCTCTTCTTCCAGCCATTCAATGGCGGGCAGGTCGAGATGGTTGGTGGGCTCGTCCAGCAGCAAAATATCCGGCTTGGGCGCAAGGGTGCGGGCCAGCGCGGCACGGCGCGCTTCACCACCCGAAAGCTGGGTGGGGTCTTCGTCGCCGGTAAGACCAAGCTGTTCGAGCAAATAGCGCGCGCCATAGGAATCGTCGGGGTCGATCAGCCCCGCCTCGACATAATCCAGCACGGTTTTAAAACCAGAGAGGTCAGGCTCCTGCGGCAGATAGCGGATGGTGGCGCCGGGCTGGAAAAAGCGGGTGCCCTTGTCCTGCTCCAGCAATCCGGCGGCAATTTTGAGCAAAGTGCTCTTGCCCGAGCCATTGCGCCCAACAAGACAGAGCCTGTCGCGTTCGGATACGGAAAAGGAGGCCCCGTCAAGGAGCGGCGAGGAGCCCAAAGTGAGGCCAATGTCTTGCAATATCAGGAGAGGAGGTGCCATGCGCCGTGGATAGAGGGTTGGGCGGCAAAGAGCAAGGCTGAATGCGGCGTGGATACGCGGATCAAGTCCGCGCATGACGCGCTTCATTCGGCTCATGTATATAAACACGCTCACAACCCGCGCGTCATCTTCTTTATTTCAATCCCCCCGCCCTTCCCCTCCTTTGAAAATTTCACCACAGGCCTTTTAAACTTAAAATGTCGCAGGCCGCCACGCCCCTGCGCCGCAAGCGGTGATGGCCATAGACCAGAGCCAGACGATCCATTAA
>DAIMHB010000518.1:0-1708 GCA_036723545.1 Beijerinckiaceae bacterium | reverse complement strand
ATCGAAAATCTGGCGCGGCAGGCCGGAATGCCGGTGGGGCCTTTGTCTTTGTGCGATGAGGTGGCCATTGATCTGGTGCGCAAAATTGTGCTGGCGGCGCAAAAAGACCTTGGCGCGGCGGCGGTTCATCCGGTGCAAGCAGCGCTGCTGGAGACCATGGTGGTGACGCATGGCCGTCTGGGCCGCAAAAACAAACAGGGGTTTTATGATTATCCGGACAATGGGCCGAAAAAGCTCTGGCCCGGTCTGGCGCAGGTGGCAGGCAAAAGCCTTGATCCTGACACCCTCAACAGAGATGACATTAAACAGCGCCTTCTGGTCACTCAGGCGCTGGAAGCGGCCCGCACTGTGGAGGAAGGCGTGGTTGTCGATATGCGCGAGGCGGATGTCGGCTCGATTCTGGGCTTTGGCTTTGCGCCCTTCACCGGCGGAACCCTGTCCTATATTGACGGCATGGGCACCAAAACCTTCGTGGCGCTGTGCGAAGCTCTGGCGGCAAAATATGGCCCGCGCTTCACGCCCAATGTGCTTTTGCGCGACATGGCCGCCAAGGGCGAAACATTTTACGGAAGGTTTCAGGGGGTGAAGGCCGCATAGACCATTTTATTTTGTAGCGACATTAGGTTCTATTGCTTTTTATCGGAATAGACTCCCTCTCCCCGCATGGCGGGGAGAGGGTTGGGGTGAGGGGCATTTTTATGATTCGACGCCCCTCACCCATCCCTCTCAACGGCCTTCGGCCTCCTCAGGATGAGGTGGAGAGAGGACGATCATAAAGAATCTCCATATATAAAATATGCCATTGCGGGCCGCACCTCACTCCACTGCGGGTCTCTGAGCCGCCTATTGCGCAATCCCAAAAACCGGAAGGTTTTTGGATCAGATTTCGCACAAGGCAACAATGGGCGCGGGCCGCACCTCACTCTGCTGCGGGTCTCTGAGCCGCCCATTGCGAGAGCAGGGCGCGCAGGCTGCCCGGCTTCACCGGCTTGTTGAGCAGATGCACATTGCGGCTGGTGGCCAGATCGCGCACCTCCTGCGTGCGGTCGGCTGTGACCAGAATGGCCGGAAGTTCGGAGTTGAAGGCCCAGCGCAGGCGCACAATCGCATCCAGCCCGTCGCCTTCGTCCAGATGATAATCAGCGAGAATAACATCGGGCGGGCGCGGCGCTGTTTTGAAATGCTGCTGGGCGTCCTTCAGGGTTTCGGCGGTCAGCACTGTGCAGCCCCAGCCCTCCAGCAGCAGCTTCATACCTTCCAAAATGCGCGGCTCATTGTCGATGGCCAGAATGGTCAGATGCGCCAGCGGCTGATGCGCCGGTTTGGGCGCGGGGGCAGGGCTGCTGCTGCTGCGCGGCAGCGCCATCACCCACGGCACATCAATCGAGAATGCCGAGCCTTTTTTATGGCCTGAGCGCAGGCTCAGCTTATGGTCCAGCACGCGGCTCATGCGTTCGACAATCGACAGACCCAGACCCAGCCCGCTTGCGGATTTCTCCGCGCTTTGCAGGCGCTGGAATTCCTTGAACACCAGCTTCTGGCTGGCCAGAGGAATGCCCACCCCCGTATCAATCACCTCGATGCGCAAGGTTTTCCGCAAGCGGCGGCAACCGACAAGAATGCGCCCTTTAGCCGTATATTTAATGGCATTGGAGATGAGATTTTGCAGCATCCGGCGCAGCAACCGCCGGTCGGAGCGCACAGTCAG
>DAIMHB010000517.1:0-1717 GCA_036723545.1 Beijerinckiaceae bacterium | reverse complement strand
GTCCTCTAGCGTCAAGCCGGACTATGCTGGAAACAGAGGAACGCATAAGGGCATAAAATGACCGAAGAAAACATCACACGCGCCAAGCGCTCGACCATTACCGACAAGGAAGCACTGGCCTTTCATGCCCGCGGGCGGCCCGGTAAGCTGGAAATTGTGCCCACCAAGCCGATGGCCACCCAGCGCGACCTGTCGCTGGCCTATTCCCCCGGTGTGGCGGTTCCGGTCAAGGCCATCGCGGGTGACCCCTCGCTGGCCTATGAATATACGGTGCGCGGCAATATGGTGGCGGTCATCACCAATGGCACCGCCATTCTTGGCCTTGGCAACCTTGGCCCGCTGGCCTCCAAGCCGGTGATGGAGGGCAAGGCGGTGCTGTTCAAGCGCTTTGCCGATATTGATTCGATTGATCTTGAGGTTGACACCGAAGACCCCGAAGAATTCATCAATGCGGTGAAATATCTTGGCCCCTCCTTTGGCGGCATCAATCTTGAGGATATTAAAGCACCGGAATGTTTCATCATCGAGGAGCGCCTGCGCGAATTGATGTCGATTCCGGTGTTTCATGATGATCAGCACGGCACAGCCATTATTGCGGCCGCCGGTATGCTCAATGCCATTCAGTTGACCGGGCGCGACATCAAGCAAACGCGGCTGGTGTGCAATGGCGCGGGCGCGGCCGGCCTTGCCTGCCTTGATCTGATCAAAGCCATCGGCTTTGCGCCTGAAAATGTCATTCTTTGCGACACCAAGGGCGTGGTCTATCGCGGCCGTTCTGAGGGCATGAACCAGTGGAAATCCGCCCATGCGGTGGATACACATTTGCGCACTCTGGCGGAGGCGATAGAGGGCGCGGATATTTTCTTTGGCCTGTCGGCCAAGGGTGCGCTCACCGCCGATATGGTGAAAAGCATGGCGCCGAACCCTGTTATTTTTGCCATGGCCAATCCTGATCCTGAAATCACACCCGAGGATGCCCATGCCGTGCGCGAGGATGTGATTATCGCCACTGGCCGTTCCGACTATCCCAATCAGGTCAATAATGTTCTGTGCTTTCCCTATATTTTCCGCGGGGCGCTGGATGTGCGCGCCACCACGATCAATATGGAAATGAAAATCGCCGCCACCATGGCACTGGCGACTTTGGCACGAGAGGATGTGCCCGACGAAGTGGCGGCAGCCTATCAGGGCGCGCGCCCACGGTTTGGCAAGGACTATATCATCCCTGTGCCCTTTGACCCGCGCCTGATCCATGTGATTCCGATGGCCGTGGCCAAGGCTGCGATGGACAGCGGCGTGGCGAAAAAGCCGATTGTTGATTTTGCCGCCTATCAGGCGCAGCTCTCGGCCCGCCGCGACCCCGTGGCCGGGGCCTTGCAGCGCATTGTCGAGCGGGTGCGGCGCTACCCCAAGCGCGTGGTTTTTGCCGAGGGCGAAGAGGAGCAGGTGATTCGCGCCGCCGTGTCCTTTGTCAATCAGGGCTATGGCAGCGCCATTCTGGTGGGCCGCGAAAACCGCATTTCCCAGATTGCGACACTGGCCGGCATTGACCTTGAGGACAAGGGCATTGAAATCCGCAATGCGGCGGTCTCGCACCGCAATGTGGCCTATGCGCAGTTTCTCTATGACCGCCTGCAACGCAAGGGGTTTCTGTTCCGCGACTGCCAGCGCCTGATCAATCAGGCGGTGACGTGGTCCTCGACCAGCAGCAGCTGAT
>DAIMHB010000516.1:0-1721 GCA_036723545.1 Beijerinckiaceae bacterium | reverse complement strand
CGAACTTAATTGTTGAATCAGCGCTGCAAAATGAGAGATCGGCCATGCTCTTGGCGGGGTTGCGATCCAGCATATCGCAAATATGCAGCGCCGTGAGCAGCCCGTCATCATAGCCGCGCCCGACAGGGGCATTGAAGAAGAAATGGCCGGATTTTTCAAAGCCGGCCAGAGCCTTCAGGTCAGAAACGCGGCGCTTGATATAGGAATGGCCGGTTTTCCAATAGTCGGTCTTTGCGCCCAGGGCCTGCAAAACCGGATCATTGGCGAACAGACCCGTAGATTTCACATCGACAACAAATTGCGCATCGGGGTGCAGTCTGGCCAGATCGCGCGCCAGCATCACGCCGATTTTATCGGCGAAAATCTCCTCGCCGTGATTGTCCACCACGCCGCAGCGATCCCCGTCGCCATCAAAACCAAGGCCGACATCCGCGCCGCTCGCACGCACCTTGTCCGCCATGGCATGAAGCATGTGCATATCTTCGGGGTTGGGATTATAGCGCGGGAAAGTGTAATCCAGCTCGACATCGAGCGGGATCACCTCGCAGCCGATCGCCTCCAGCATCTGCGGCGCGAAAGCCCCTGCCGTGCCATTGCCGCAGGCCGCGACCACTTTCAGCTTGCGCTTAAGTTTGGGCCGGTTTGTGAGGTCGGCCAGATAGGTCGCACCAAAATCCGGCACATAATGATAGGCGCCGCCCGGTGCCTCAGAATAGGCGCCGCTGAGCACAATATCGCGCAGGCGGCCCATCTCCTCCGGCCCGAAGGTGACAGGGCGCTGCGCCCCCATTTTCACACCCGTCCAGCCATTGTCATTATGCGAGGCCGTGACCATCGCCACGGCGGGCACATCCAGCGCGAACTGGGCAAAATAGGCCATCGGCGACAGGCACAGGCCAATATCATGCACCTTCACACCGCCCGCCATAAGACCAACGATCAGCGCCTGTTTGATCGACTGGGAATAGGCGCGGTAATCATGACCGGTGACCAGCTCCGGCTTCACACCCATCTCACGCAGCACTGTAGCAAGGCCAAGGCCCAGCGCCTGCACGCCCAGCAGGTTCAGCTCCGAGCCGAACAGCCAGCGCGCATCATATTCACGAAAGCCGGTGGGCTTGACCATCGGCTGGGTCTCATAGGCAAATGTATTGGGCTGTAGCAGCGCGACGGGCCTGGGAAACATTGATTTTTCCGAAATGAGAGAATTTTAGGGTATCATGAATTCTATATCCGCCGCTCCACGCTTTGGCCTCCATCTCCATCCTTCGACAGGCTCAGGATGAGGAGGGATAAAGGGCTCAGCGGCGATTATATATATCCTCGACGCGGATAATATCATCCTCGCCGAGATAGGAGCCAGTCTGCACCTCGATAAGTTCGAGATTGATTTTGCCCGGATTGGCCATGCGGTGCATACAGCCGATGGGCAGATAAATCGACTCATTCTCATGCACCAGCTTCACCTCGTCATTGCGGGTGACCTCAGCCGTGCCATGCACCACGATCCAGTGCTCGGAACGGTGATAATGCTTTTGCAGCGAGAGCTGCCCGCCCGGCTTGACCACAATGCGCTTGACCTGATAGCGCGCATTCAGGTCAATGCTCTGATAATAGCCCCAGGGCCGGTAAACCCGCTGATGCGAAACGGCTTCCGGATGTTTTTGTGTTGCTGTGAGTCGGCGTAGAAGACGGCCAAGGGCTGGTCGGATCCACAAGCG
>DAIMHB010000515.1:0-1735 GCA_036723545.1 Beijerinckiaceae bacterium | reverse complement strand
ATATGCACACCGGCCGCTGCGGCTTTTTCCCGCGAGGCGGGGGCGTCATCCCATGCAAACACGCGGGCACCACCGGCCTGAAGCGCCTGTGCCGTCACAAGCCCCGAACCGCCAAGGCCGAACAGAGCGACCGTTTTGCCCGCAAACACAGTGACAGGGGTCATATTCACCTCAGTTTCAGCGAGGCGAGGCCCAACAGCGCCAGCACCACAGAGACAATCCAGAAGCGCACCACAACCTGACTTTCCGACCAGCCCAGTTGCTCAAAATGGTGATGAATCGGCGCCATGCGAAACACCCGTTTGCCGGTGAGCTTGAAAGAGGTCACCTGCACAATCACGCTTAAGGCTTCCAGCACAAACAAGCCGCCGACAATGCCCAGAATGATCTCATGCTTGACCGCGACCGCGATGGTGCCGATCAGCCCGCCCAGCGCCAGCGAGCCGGTATCGCCCATGAAAATCTGCGCTGGCGGCGCATTGAACCATAAAAAGCCAAGGCCCGCGCCAATCACCGCACCGCAGACAATGGCCAGCTCGCCCGCGCCATTGACAAAATCAATGCCCAGATAATTGGCATAGATAAAATTGCCGGAGAGATAGGCAATAAGCCCGAAGGTGGCGGCGGCAATCATCACCGGCACAATGGCCAGCCCGTCCAGCCCGTCGGTGAGATTGACCGCATTGCCGGCCCCCACAATGACCAGCGCGCCAAACAGCGGAAAAAATATGCCGAGATCAAGCACCGGCCCCTTGATGAAGGGCACAAACAGCGAGGTTGTGGTGCTGGAGGGGTCAATGCGGGTCATCAGCCAGCAGGCGAGGGCGGCAATCAGCGCCTCAATGGCGAGGCGGGCGCGGCCCGAGAGGCCGTTATGCGTCTGCTTGGTCACTTTCAGATAATCATCATAAAAGCCGATAAAGCCGAAGCCCAAAGTCGCCAGCAGAATCACCCAGATATAGGCCCCGCGCCGCGAGAAAAAGTCGAGGTCGCTCCACAGCAGTGTGGCGACAAACAGGCCGGAGAGAATCATCAGCCCGCCCATGGTGGGTGTGCCGCGCTTGGCCAGGTGGGTCTGCGGCCCGTCACTGCGGATCGGCTGGCCCTTGCCCTGTTTGATGCGCAGCGCCGCGATGGTGCGCGGGCCAAAAAAGAACACGAAAAACAAGGCGGTCGCAATCGCCCCGCCTGTCCGGAAGGTCAGGTAGCGGAACAGGTTGAACGGGCCAAAAATATTGTGAAATTCATAAAGCCATGTCAGCATGTGTGTTCCTAAGACAGGTTTTCAAATGAAAACGTCGATTTAAATGCAGCAATAATGGCGCCCATCTTGCTCCCGTTCGAGCCTTTGATCATCATCACATCGCCACTCGTCAACATATATTTCAGCAGTTCGGCCAAATCCGCGCTGGTTTCGCCATAGCCGCCTTGCAGCGCTTCGGGCAAGGCCTTGTAAAGATTGCGCATCAGTGGGCCGGCGCAAAAAACCTTGTCGATTTTGGCCTCCAGCACCGCCTCCAGCAGGCCCGCATGAAGGGCAGGGCCGGCTTCGCCCAGTTCCAGCATATCACCCAGCACAGCGATTTTCCGCCCGCGCGGCCCGGTCTGAGCCTGCCCAAGCAAGGCCAGCGCCGCCCGCATCGAGGCTGGGTTGGCATTATAGCTTTCATCAATGACCGTGATTTTGCCCTGCGGCAGCATCAGGTTAAGGCGGCTGCCCCGGCCTGTTTCGGGA
>DAIMHB010000514.1:0-1741 GCA_036723545.1 Beijerinckiaceae bacterium | reverse complement strand
CTCCATGATGCGGCTCTATCAGCATGGCCTGCCTTTGCGCCGTATCATTGCCGCGCAGGACGGATTGATTTTTCTGGGTGTGGTTTTGGGCGCGCTGACCTGAACCTCAGCCTTCCGAAAGGAAAAATTTTCTTGATTCAGATGCAATTTATATAAATATTTCAATGCTGATTTTATAAATCCGCATTGGCGCTTGACGTGCTCTGCAATCTCCCCTATGAACGGCCACTCGAATTCTGGCGTGGTCCTGCTGTCTTTCAAAGGATTGGCCGGGCTGCGCTTTACACTTACATCCGGCCTGGCTGCATTTATGCAGCGGGCATTAATCAAGGAAGAAAATATGTCCCGTCGTTGCGAACTCACCGGTGTTGGCGTTCAGGTTGGCCATCGTGTCAGCCATTCCAACATCAAGACCAAGCACCGCTTTTTGCCAAACCTGTGCAATGTGACGCTGATCTCCGACCTGCTGGGCCGTTCGGTTCGTTTGCGCGTGACGGCTGCGGCCCTGCGCTCGGTTGAGCATCGCGGCGGTCTGGATGCCTTTTTGCTGAAAGCGCGTGATGCAGAACTGCCCGCCGGGGCTTTGGCGCTCAAGCGTGACATTGTCAAGAAGCAGGCTGCTGCTGCGGTTGCCGCTGAATAATTTGGCACTTTTGCCAGATATGAAACGCGGTGGTCCTCACCGCGTTTTTTTATGCCTGAACGGAGCCCTCCGTTCATTTCTCATGCTAGGACTTCCCATGTTAAACCTGAAGCCGCTTCTCCTGCCTGTGTTTGCAATGGCTCTTGTGGTCGTTGCCTCGAATATTCTGGTGCAATATCCCTTTCCTTATTTCGGAATGGACAATAATCTGACCTGGGGTGCCTTCACCTATCCGGCAGCCTTTTTTATTACAGACCTGACCAATCGCCGTTATGGCAATTCTGCCGCCCGTAAGCTGGTGGGGTTCGGTTTTGTTATTGCTTTTGCGCTTTCGCTGGCTTTGGCACCTGCACGCATCGCTGTGGCCTCGGGCACGGCCTATCTGGTGGGCGAACTGCTCGACATCAGTGTGTTCAACCGTCTGCGCCGACAGAGCTGGTGGCATGCGCCGCTGGCCGCCAGCCTGATTGGCTCGGCTGTGGATACATTGCTGTTTTTCAGCATTGCCTTTTACGGTTTTGAACCGCTGTCGGTGCCGGTGCCGTTCTCACCAGCGCCCGGCATGATGGTGCCGCTGTGGCAAAATCTGGCCTATTGGGATTTTGCGGTTAAATGCGGCTTTGCCCTTGTCTCGCTGATTCCTTACGGTGCCCTGCTCAGGGCCATCCGCCCTGTGGAAGCGCTGTCCGAACCTGCGCGACCCTGAACGCTTCAAATCGATACAGAAATATTAATACCCGTCGGAATGTTCCGGCGGGTTTCTTTTTTGGAGGGTCTATATTTTGTGCTGCGCAGCCCGGGTGGCACATTAGAGCGCATAAACAAATCAGAAACATTCAAAGAAACCTGATTCGGACAGGGTTCGTTCATGCTTTTGCTGATGTGTTAATAAGGTCAATATTATTTTTGCTTTTGGAGCAAATTATGCTTTGGTAATGTCTATTTTATGAGCGAATTTCGTTTTTATGAATAATAATTTTTTACAACTCTATGCAAAATCAAATTTTTTGAGTAATTATTAAATATATATAATTTTATATATATGATAAAATTTTAATAATTTTATTTATAAATTATATATATTGATTTATTTTAATC
>DAIMHB010000513.1:0-1748 GCA_036723545.1 Beijerinckiaceae bacterium | reverse complement strand
ATAGGCATGAACCTTTTCGCCCAGAAACAGCGCCGCCAGCGCCACGCCAATCAACGGCGCAACAAAGGCGATGGCCGTTGCATCGGGCAAAGGCAGCAGCCCCAGTGCCGCAAAGCCGAAAAACATGCCTCCCGAGCCAATCACCCCGCGCAGCAAATGGCCAAAGGGGCGCTGTGTGAAAATGGCCTGCGGAAACTGACCGCGACTGTGCAGCCAGCCCACTAGCACCAGCATGGCCAGCACAGAGCGGAAGAACACCAATTCGCCGGTCGGCACCTCGGCTGATTCGACCCGGATAAACGCATTCATCACAGTGAAGGCGATGGTGGACAGCAGTTTGAGGCAAATCCCGATCAACACGGCCAATGATCCATAGAATGCGGGCGAGGTTTCAGCGCATAAAGCCTGATCCCACGGAAAAACCGCAACGTCAATGCCTGTCATAAAGCTGCAACATGAAGCTGCTTCTTCTGAAGCTGTTAACAGGATATTGACCGTGGCCAAAGCCAAAACCAACCATTACCGCACGCTGTTCATTTCCGACCTGCATCTGGGGTCAAAGGCCGCGCAGGCGGATCTGATTCTGGACTTTCTGAAAATGAATGATGCCGATACGATTTTTCTGGTCGGCGACATTATCGACGGCTGGCGCCTGCGCTCCGGCTGGTATTGGCCGCAATCGCATAATGATGTGGTGCAAAAGCTGCTGCGCAAAGCGCGCAAAGGCACAAAAATGGTCTATATTCCCGGCAATCATGATGAATTTGCCCGCCAGTTTGTCAAACTCAGCTTTGGCGGCATCGAAATTTTGCGCAAAACCACGCATATTGCCGCTGATGGCAAAAAATTCCTCATCATGCATGGTGACGAATTCGACCTTGTGGTGCGCAATGCCCGCTGGCTGGCCTATTTTGGTGACTGGGCCTATGATTTTGCCATTTTCATCAATATGCAATTCAATTTTATCCGCCGCAAACTGGGCTTCCCCTATTGGTCCTTTTCGGCATGGGCCAAACTCAAGGTCAAAAACGCCGTCAATTTCATCGGCTCCTTCGAGACGGCGCTGGCCGACGAAGCCCGCAAAGTGGGCGCGGACGGCATTATCTGCGGCCATATTCATCATGCCGCCATCCGCGATATTGACGGCATACGATATATGAACACCGGCGATTTTGTGGAATCCTGCACCGCCATTGCCGAGCATGAGGATGGACGCATGGAAATTCTCTATTGGCACAACCATCTCGCCCTGACCATTCCCAAACCTGCGCTTCATGTCCTGGACGACATGAAGGAGGATGATGTCGGCGAGGTTGCTGCCTGATGCATATTCTCATTGCGACAGACGCATGGGCGCCGCAGGTCAATGGCGTGGTCAATTCGCTGAAAGCCATGACCAGCGCAGCGCAACACCAAGGTGCGCGCTTTACCTTCATCACGCCGCAACATTTTCACACGCTGCCCATGCCCACCTATCCGGACATCCGGCTCAGTCTGGTCACGTCCCGCCCCATCGGCGTGATGATTGAAAAATCGGGCGCGGAACATATCCACATTGCCACCGAAGGGCCGATTGGTCTGGCCGCGCGGGCGCATTGCCAAAAGGTGAAGCGGCCCTTCACCACGTCCTATCACACCCGCTTTCCTGAATATGTGGCGGCGCGGGCGCCCATTCCGTTAAGCTGGACCTATCCGCTGATGCGCCGGTTTCACAATTCGGGCATTGGCACGATGGTGTCCGCCCCCAG
>DAIMHB010000512.1:0-1748 GCA_036723545.1 Beijerinckiaceae bacterium | reverse complement strand
GGGCTGCGGGGTGAGCGGGGATTGATGTTGATTCCGGTGATTTACAAAGAGGAGTGACTATGGCGCGTGTAAATACCTATCTCAATTTTAACCGGACAACTGAACAGGCGTTTATGTTTTATCGGTCTGTTTTTGGCGGCGAATTTATGTCGCCTGTCCAGCGTTTTGGTGATTTGCCGGCCATGCCCGGCCAGCCGCCCTTACCGGAGGCCGATAAAAATCTGATCATGCATATCGCACTTCCCATTTTGGGTTGTCATGTGCTGATGGGAACGGATGCGCCTGAATCTATGGGATTTAAGCTGATTATGGGCAATAATAATTTTATCAGCCTTGAGCCGGACGCGCGTGACGAGACAGAAAGATTGTTCAACGCGCTTGCCGAGGGCGGCAAGATTTCCATGCCGCTGCAAGATATGTTCTGGGGGGCTTATTATGGCAGCCTTACCGACAAATTCGGCGTGCAATGGATGCTGAACTGTCAGGCCAAGGCCTGATGTTCCCAGCAAGGGGCAGGCGGCAGGGCCGCCTGCTCTTGGTGTTAATGTTCACATCTCGCTGCGCCAGGGCGGGTTGGCGCCCGCGCGCGAGACGGTGATGCTGGCCGCTTTGGTGGCAAAGGCCAGTGCCGCGTCCATCTGTTCGAGGGTAATGGCCGCGAGTCTGTCTTTTTTGAGCAAGCCCGCTTCGGAGAGGGCCACCAGCATACCGCCCTGAAAGGTGTCGCCCGCGCCGATGGTGTCCACCAGTTTGACCTTGACCGCAGGGGCCTGCGTTTTGCCAGCCTTGCTATAGGCCAGCACACCGTCACCGCCACGGGTGATGAGCACGAGGCTCGCGCCGGTGTTCAGCCAGTTGGCGGCGGCGCTGTCATAATCATGGTGTTCATAGAGATAGGAAAAATCCTCATCCGACATGCGGACAATATCTGCCATCGCCGCCAGGCGGTTCATGCGGGCGCGATAGGTGGCAATGTCTTTGGTTAAGGTTGGCCGCACATTCGGGTCGAAGGAGATGATCACCTGCGCGCGGGCATCAGCCACCAGCGCTTCATAGGCGCTGGCCGAGGGGTCATTGATCAGCGTGGTGGAACCGATATGCAGCGCCTCAATGGTTGCAAAAGGAATCGAGCCGTTCTGATAGGTCCATGTGCGCGAGGCCGTGCCTTCATCATAAAAGGCATAATGCGCGTCATTGCCGATCATTTTCACGAAGGCGCAGGTGGTTTCCAGATCAGGCCGGGTGGTGAACTCCAGCGAGACTTGCGAGGCGGTGAGGTGTTCGGCAATGGCCTCGCCGAACAGGTCGGTGGAAATGCCGCCGACAAATCCGGTGCGCGCGCCCAGCCGCGCCATGGCGGTGGCCACATTGAGGCAGGAGCCGCCAACAGCCGGCACATAGGCGTCACGGCCATCGGCTGTTTTGGCCGGTACAAAGTCGATAAGAGCGTCGCCGCAGGATAAAAGCATTTATTCCACCCGATTGATTTATTGTTTTATGCCTTATTTGACGGTGTTTTTGAAGGGGGAGAAACTCCTTTCTTGGCGTTTTATTCCGTGCTGATTATAGTGGCCGCCTAAAGAGAGAGACTCATGCAGCAATATCTTGACCTGATGCGCCATATTCTGGAGCATGGCACCCGAAAAACCGACCGCACCGGCACGGGCACTGTGTCCATTTTTGGTGCGCAGATGCGGTTTGATCTCGCGCAGGGGTTTCCGCTGGTCACCACCAAGAAGCTGCATCTC
>DAIMHB010000511.1:0-1765 GCA_036723545.1 Beijerinckiaceae bacterium | reverse complement strand
CGATTTCCTTATAAAGCTCGATGGTATATTGCTGGAGCTTGGCGACATTCGGGTCGCCGTTAACGGTATGGACGCCGCCCGCCGCGTGCCAGGTGGAACCGGCGGTCAGCTCCGCACGCTCAAGCAGCACAACATCCTTCCAGCCGGCTTTGGTGAGGTGATAGAGCACGCTTGCACCCACCACGCCGCCGCCAATCACAACTACCTGAGCATGAGTCTTCATCGCGCTTCACCTTGATAACAGCCAAAACAATTACGCCTAGTTGCGCCTATTTTGCAGGGAAGATCAACCATCTGCCTGAGACGTTTTTAGCATGGTTCTATCTGAATTCTTGAGTGCGCGGGTTCAGCTCTGCTTGAGCCAGTCGGCACGCCAGCTCGGCTCCCCCTGCGCCAGCACATCGCTCAGCACCGGCAGCATCACCTCACATTCAGCGGCCAGAACGAAAGGCGGGTTGATCACCAGCAGGCCGGAGCCCGCCAGCCCGCGCCGGTCATGTTTGCCCGGCTGATTGGGTTCGGCCACCAGCAGTTCGGCGCAGAGCAGGCTGCGCATGGCGGTTTGATCCAGCGCTTTGGCCAGTTCCCGCCCCTCATTGCCCTGTTTGATCGGATACCAGATGGCATAGCAGCCGGTCGGCCATTTTTTTAAGGACAGATTGATGCCGGCTGCAATGTCCTGCCATTCGGACGGTTTTTCAAAGGGCGGGTCAATCAGCACCAGTCCGCGCCGCTCGGGTGGCGGCAGCAAGGGGTTGAGGCTCTGATAGCCGTCACCGGTGCGAAATTTCACACGCCGGTCGCGGCCCATATTTTCCTGCACCAGCTCGGCGTCTATGGGATGCAACTCGCATAAAACCATGCGGTCATTGTCGCGCAGCAGGCGCTGGGCAAACACCGGCGAGCCGGGATAAGAGAGCAGCTTGTCCTCCGCGCGCCCTTCCAGCGCAATGCGCAAATATGGGGCCAGCAATGCGGCGGCTTCCTCGGGCAGTTCAGCCTCGGTGAGGCGGCCAATGCCCGAAACCCATTCGGGCGAGCGCAAGGCCGCATCCGCCTCAAGATCATATAATGCCGCACCGGCATGGGTATCGAGGTAAAACAGCGGCGCGGGCTTCTGGCACAGATAGGTCAGAATGCGAGTGAGCAGCGCGTGTTTGAATACATCGGCAAAATTGCCGGCATGAAAGGAGTGGCGATAATTCATTCATAACTTTCAAAAGTTTACAGGCTGGCCGCAGCCCGCGCCGCCTGATCATAAGTGCCGGACAAATGGCGCAGCCGCGCCGCCATATCGGAAAGGCCCGCCTCATCCAGCCCCAGCACCTTCACCGAGGCAATCAGAATATCCTCGCGGATGGCGCGATAGTTCAAGCACACCGATTCGCCGCGCGCAGTGATCGCCACAGCCTTTTCCTTACCGGCTTTCTGCGACTTGACCAAGCCAAGCTGCGCCAGTTTCTTGAGGGAATAGGTCACCAGATGCGTGTCCTCGATGTTGAGCACCAGGCAAATATCCGCCAGTCTTTTGTTGCGTCCGCGATGGTTGACCGTATGCAGCACCATAATATCCAGCGGCGAGAGGTCGGGCACGCCGCTGGCCGCCATAGCGCGCACCATCCAGCGGTTAAAGGCATGGCCCGCCATCATCAGACCGAATTCAAATTCGGACAGGGCCGGCAGGGCACCGCTGGCCAGATGCGCCGAAGCCACAATCGGGCCGGTGCGGGAGGGTTTTGAATCAGACATATGAGGCTCCATGTCG
>DAIMHB010000510.1:0-1769 GCA_036723545.1 Beijerinckiaceae bacterium | reverse complement strand
CATCCTGTCCTTCTCCCCGTTGATCCTTCGAGACGGCCTGCGGCCTCCTCAGGATAACGGGGAGAAGGAACGCTCACAGTGTGTTTCCACCTCAAAACATCATGCTCTAATGCGCAGGGCCTCACGCAGGCAAAACACCCGCAAGGCCGAAGAAAGATTGGTGCTGCGGCCTGCACTGTCAATTTCGGCCACAAGCGCGGCGACCGACATGGAACGCGCATCGGCAAAGCGCCGCAGCGCCTGCCAAAACTCCTCTTCAAGTGAAATCGACGTCGCATGTCCGGCAATCACCAGCGACCGTTTGATCACACGCTGCGAAGCCACGGTCATGGCAGGGTCTCAATCTCCGAGCCCTGCCGCATATGGCTATCGAGCGTGCGCTTCTGCGCCTGTTTTACGGCCTCGGCCTGCTGCTTTTGCGATTTGGACAGACCGTGGTCAATCCGGTTCTGTTGGGCACGCCGATCAGCCTCGCTGCGCGCCCTGGCCTTCCTCACCTGCCGCAGATTGACAATATCGCCCATGAGCCTGCCCGGTTTCTGGTCTATTTTTTACGGAATGCGTCAATCGAGACGATTTTATCATTCTTGCCATCTGAGTCAGGTGCCTCACTCTTGAGGGCTTCCGGCTTGCCGGGCGCGTCATGAGGCGGGGCGGACTCCGGCTCGACGGGCTTTTTATCCTCACGCTTGGGCCGGGCCGCAGGCTTGAGTTTCACCGCCGTTTCAGCGCTGCTGTGCGCAGGGTCGGCCTCCTCCTCATGCGGCACGAGTTTGGGGCCCGCGCCCGCAGGTAGTTTGGTCACAGTGCCGGCCTGTTTTTCATGCTCCGGTTCAATTTTCGGTTCAAATTTGAGGCCGAATTCGGCAGCAGGATCAGAAAAGGCCGTCAGGGCATCAAAAGGCACCAGCAAACGCTCCGGCACGCCGCCAAAGGACAAACCCACCTCAAAGGCATGATCCGTCACGCTGAGGTCCCAGAACTGATGTTGCAGGATGATGGTCATTTCATCGGGATAGCGCGTGCGCATCCGCTCGGACAGGCGCAGGCCGGGCGCTTTGGTGCGGAAGGTGATGAAAAAATGATGGTCGCCGCGAAGGCCGTCCTTCGCCACCTCGGTCATCACTTTGCGCACCACATTGCGCAAAGCCTCCTGCACGAGAAGATCATACCGGATTAAATCGCTCGCCATACTGCCCGCCTTGAATCAAAAATCAGTGGAGGTTTCTGTTGCCAGGTACCTCCGAACCCCGCCTAGAGGAGCAATCCCCTAGGGCTTTGATTTAGGTTTCGGCACTGCATTACGCAGCGACAGCCACCTGAGCATAGTTGTCATTTGCAACTAAAAAATGGCCCGATAACGACGGTACCATACCGAGCAAAAATTCACTCTTTACACCCTCGTCGATCCTATTTCGCCCCCATCAGAAAACCTTGTGCAAGGTTTTGTGGTGGAGGCGCCGGGTACCGCCCCCGGGTCCGAAAGGCTTATTCCAATGAACGTTTATCGCCATAGCCGACTTGCGTCAGCGCACTTAATATAGGCAATGTTGAACGTAAGTGAAAGGCCTTTGACCAGCTATATTCAATTTGTCGTTTTTCCTTTATATCAAAAGCTGCCCATCAGAGGATATAGGTCGCCGTGTTTGTCGAGCAAATGATGTTTTTCGCGCTGGGTCTGCTGACCGCGCTGCTGTTCACACTCGGCATGGTGCCTGCCCTCTCACGTCGGGCGATGCGGCTGGCCCGCCGCAAGCTGGAACTGCAAC
>DAIMHB010000509.1:0-1777 GCA_036723545.1 Beijerinckiaceae bacterium | reverse complement strand
CAAGCGAAATATAGCTCCAATACGCGCGTGTAAATGCGGGTGAGCGCCTCAACATCGGCCACAGCCACATGCTCGTTGATGGCGTGCATGGTCTTGCCCACCAGCCCGAATTCCACAACCTCGCAATAATTCTTGATAAAGCGCGCGTCGGATGTGCCGCCCGTGGTGGACAGCACCGGCGTTTTGCCGGTTATGTCCCTTATGGCTGTTGAAATAACCTCGGTGAAGGGCCCCGGCTGCGTCAGAAAGGCCGTGGCATTGCTCTTCTCAAAATGAATCTCAAGCCTGTCCAATGGCCACGGGCTTGCGGCAGCGATGCGCCCGCGCAGCTCCGCCTCCAGCGTGTCCAGCGTCCAGAGATCATTAAAGCGCACATTGAAACGGGCAAAAGCGGTCGCCGGAATAACGTTTGTAGATGGGTTGCCGACATCAAATGTGGTGATTTCCAGATTTGAGGCGTCAAAATGCGTTGTGCCCGCGTCCAGCGGCACGGTTTTAAGTGCGGTCATAATCTGCATCAGCGGCAGAACCGGACTGGCCGCCAGATGCGGATAGCCGACATGGCCCTGCCGGCCCAGCACACGGACGGTGCCGGTGAGCGAGCCGCGCCGGCCGATTTTCATCATATCGCCCAGCGCCTCCGGATTGGTGGGCTCACCCAGCAGGCACTGGTCAAATTTTTCACCACGGGCCTTCGCCCAGTCCAGCAATTTGACGGTGCCATTGACGGCGGGGCCTTCCTCATCGCCGGTGATGAGAAAGCTGATCGTGCCCTTGGGCACACCATGTGTTTGGATATAGTTCAGCACTGCAGCCACAGAGGCGGCGACACCGCCCTTCATATCCGCCGCGCCGCGCCCATAAATCTGCCCGTTGTCAATGGTGCCGCTGAAGGGGTCGCTCTGCCATTTGCCCACATCACCGGGCGGCACCACATCCGTGTGGCCAGCAAAGGTCAGATGCGGCGCGCCAGTCCCGATTTTGGCAAAGAGATTGTCAATGTCGGGCGTGTTTTCATCCGAAAAACGGACGATATGCGTGTCAAAACCGGCGGTTTTCAACGCATTGGCCACAATGCCCAGCGCACCATTGTCGGCAGGGGTGACAGAGGCGCAGCGGATTAGCGATTGCAAGAGCTCAACGGCACCCATGCTCATGGCAGATGGCCCTTGCGCCCGCCCAAAGTCCAGACCGTCCAGCCGGTGATGAGCACCGTGGCCGCATCAAAGGCATAGGTCAGCAGGGAAGGAAAGGTTGCGCCCAGTTGCGGCTGCATCCAGTGAATCGCCGCATCAAACAAAAAAGCCAGCGGCAAAATCAGCGCAAGCCCCGCATTTTGCCCCAGATCCTGAAACCGTTTGGCACTGACAAAATAATAACACACGCCCAGCATGATGGTGGCAATGGTCAGAATGGCGGTGAGGCCCACCTTGGTGATATCGCCCTGACCTAGAAACAGATAGGCCGAGAATATGACCAGCCAGACCGCGCTCAGGCCGAGAGTTGCCCGCCACCACAGCCCGCGCCCGATCTGGCCTTTATCTTCCCGAAATAAAAAATGAAATTGGCTCACACAGGTTCCTTATCTGATCCATACGAACATAAAATTCTTACCCGGCCAGCGCCACCTTATATTCAGCGTCGGTTTTGGCTTTGATTTCGTCTAAAGTCACGCCATCGGCCAGTTCGATCAGGGTGAGGCCGGTGCCGCCCTTTTTATCCACGGCAAAGACGCCGAGATCCGTGATGACCAGATCCACCACGCGCGCGCCGGTGA
>DAIMHB010000508.1:0-1778 GCA_036723545.1 Beijerinckiaceae bacterium | reverse complement strand
TTATAGTTCTTGGCATCCACCAGAACCGGCTTCAGCAGGTATGACGGAACAACCTTGACGCCATTTTCATAGGTCTTGGTGTCGTTCACTTCAACCTTGCCGCCGGTCATCATGGCGTCCACCATGTTGGCGGTGACTTTGGCCAGTTCGCGTGTGTCCTTGAAGATCGAGGAGGACTGTTCGCCAGCAATCATCGACTTCACAGAAGCCACTTCGCAATCCTGACCGGTAACGTAGGGAAGCGGCAGGTCCTTGGAACCATAACCCACGCCCTTCAGCGAGGAGAGGATACCGATGCTCAGGCCGTCATAAGGCGAGAGAACGGCATCAACCTTCTTGCCCTTGCCATAGAAGGCGGACAGGATGTTGTCCATGCGGGCCTGCGCCACGGCGCCGTCCCAACGGAGTGTGCCCACCTTGTCCATGCCCATCTGCTTGGACTGAACAACCAGCTTGCCGCTGTCAATGTAAGGCTGCAGAACCGACATGGCGCCATTGTAGAAGAAGAAGGCGTTGTTGTCGTCTGGCGAACCGCCGAACAATTCAATGTTGAACGGACCCTTGCCTTCTTTCAGGCCGAGAGCCTTTTCAATCGAGCTGGCCTGCAATACGCCAACCTGAAAATTGTCGAATGTTGCATAATAATCGACATTGGCCGAATTGCGGATCAGGCGATCATAAGCAATGACCTTGACGCCCTTGGCAGCTGCATTCTTCAGCGCGTCGGACAAGGTTGTTCCGTCGATCGAAGCAATCACGAGAACCTTGGCACCCTTGGTGACCATGTTTTCGATCTGGGCGAGCTGGTTCGGAATATCATCCTCAGCATATTGCAGGTCCGGGGTATAGCCCTTGGCCTTGAACACCTTGACCATGTTGTCGCCATCGGCGATCCAGCGGGCGGAAGACTTTGTCGGCATCGAAATACCGATCATCCCCTTGTCTTCAGCCACAGCGGCCTGGGCAACCAGCCCGAGAACGCCTGCGGCCAAAATCGACCGCACGAATTTAAAACCCTTCATATTCTTCTCCCTTGGCCTGAATGCAGATTGACCCCTGCACCCTTTTTGTTGAGATCCATGCTTGTTAAACGAAATCAATCGTTTGGCATTTCACGCGCGTTATTGTGCATATCCGCGCATGAACCCGCGCAAAAACGGGTATCACTCTGCATGGGAAGCTGGCGCTTATCGTGATCTTTGTCAAATGCACATTCGGTTGCATGACATGCCATTTTTGGTATGTATAATTAGAACGATCCAAAATCAATGCCTTGCCCTTTCCGCCATGCCGGTTAAATCTGGCGACACAGCCCCCACACAGCGGAGTTGAAGATGAATTTTTCCAGCAAACAGGACAAACGCGAGCTTGAGGCCCTGCAAGCGCTGGACTCGGACGCCCTGCTGCGCAACCGGATCAAGCTGGGCCATATGCGCATGATGGTGGCGCTGGATGATACATTGCAAATCAGCACAGCGGCCTCGCTGCTGAATATCACCCAGCCGGCCGCCTCGCGGATGCTGTCCGAAATGGAGGCGATTTTGAATGTGCAACTGTGCGAGCGTCTGCCGCGCGGCATAGAGCTGACATCCTTCGGGCGGGCCTTTGCCCGCCATGCCCGCGCCATTCTGCTGGAGCTGCGCGAGACAGAGCGCGAACTCACCGACCTTAAATCGGGCAAGGGGGGCTCGATTTTCATGGGTTCTGTGACCGCCCCCGCCATTTCGCTGGCCGGCCCCGCCATTAAAAGCCTGAAAGCGCGCTATCCGAAAATCCAG
>DAIMHB010000507.1:0-1785 GCA_036723545.1 Beijerinckiaceae bacterium | reverse complement strand
CGCCGGCAGCCACCATCTCGCGGGCTTGGCGCACCAGCGGATAGCCGGTGTAATTATGCGTCAGCGCAAAGATTTTGCCGGATTTTGCCACAGCAGCTTTCAGCTTCAGGCCTTCTTTGAAGCTGATCGACAAAGGCTTATCGCAAATGACATGAATCCCTGCTTTGAGAAAGGCCAGAGCCGGAGCCACGTGCATATGGTTGGGCGTGACAATCGCCACGGCCTCGATGCCGTCCTTGCGACGCGCCTCGCGCTTGGCCATGTCCTCAAATGAGTCGTAGGTGCGTGCGGGGTCAAGCCCGAGAGCCGCGCCGGAGCGCATCGCCTTTTCCGGTGTCGATGACAGGGCGCCAGCAACGAGTTCATATTGGTCGTCCAGCCGCATGGCAATGCGGTGCACCGCGCCGATGAAAGCCCCTTCGCCGCCGCCCACCATACCGATCCTGATCCGCCCTGCTGGCGTAGTCTGCGCGCCTTCAATGGCCATGATTGTCTCCGTTTAAACCAAGAAAACGGTTGATCTGGCCCTGATCGACCGCCGCGCCAGCAAAATCATCAAAAACACGCTCGGTGACACGAATAATGTGGTTGCGGATAAATTCCACCCCCTCGCGTGCGCCATCCTCCGGATGCTTCAGACAGCATTCCCATTCGAGCACAGCCCAGCTATCGTAATCATATTGCGCCAGTTTCGAGAATATCCCGGCAAAATCAACCTGCCCGTCGCCCAGCGAGCGGAAACGTCCGGCACGGTCGGTCCAGTTGGCATAACCGGAATAGACACCCTGACGCCCTGTCGGGTTGAATTCGGCATCCTTGACGTGAAACGCCTTGATCCGCTCATGATAAAGGTCAATGAAGGCCAGATAATCCAGTTGCTGCAAGACAAAATGCGAGGGATCATAATTGATGCAGGCACGCGGATGCCCGCGCACCGAATCGACAAACCGCTCGAACGTCGCGCCGTCAAACAGATCCTCTCCCGGATGAATCTCATAGCAAACATCGCAGCCAGCAGCATCATAGGCATTGAGAATAGGCATCCAGCGGCGCGCCAGTTCGGCAAAAGCCGTATCCACCAATCCCGCAGGACGCTGTGGCCATGGATAAACAAACGGCCATGCCAGCGCCCCGGAAAATGTCACCATCGCCTTGAGCCCCAGATGCTGCGAGGCCTTGGCCGCATTCAGCACCTGCTCCACGGCCCAGAGTTGGCGCGCATCGGGCCTGCCTTGCACCTCTTTGGGTGCGAAGGCATCAAAGGCCTCGTTATAAGCCGGATTCACCGCGACCAACTGGCCTTGCAGATGTGTCGACAATTCTGTAATCGCCAAACCATGCGCCGCGGCAACACCGGCAATCTCGTCGCAGTAGGTCTTGGACGCCGCTGCTTTTGTCAGATCAAACAGCCGTGCGTCCCATGTCGGGATCTGCACACCCTGATAGCCAAGCCCGGCCGCCCAGCCGCAGATCGCATCCCAGCTGTTAAACGGAGCCGAATCTGAGGCAAATTGCGCCAGAAATAGCGCAGGACCTTTCATTGTCTTGGGCATATTTTCCCTCCGCTGATCGCCATCTCATGCTTCACAATCGCGCTCGCTCAACATTTGAAGAAAGCGGATCTCTACGGGGCGCGCGAGCAATTCATCAAGCTTGTGTTGCAGCGGATGCAGATGCGGCTGCTGCAAATGCCAATCCAGCGCGGCCCTATCGACAAAATTCTCATAAAAAACAAACACATTCGGATCATTCGCATCACAATGAAAGTCATAGGAGAGGCACCCC
>DAIMHB010000506.1:0-1786 GCA_036723545.1 Beijerinckiaceae bacterium | reverse complement strand
GCAGAAAGGAGAGAATCAGCGGGTCTTTCGTGTCATTGGGCGCAGCCGATGTCCCCAGACGCCGCTCGATGATCTCCTGAATCTCGCTTATCTTGACGTCGTCCGGGACCCAGTCGGCATTGCCAGACTGGATCAGCCGTTTGTAATCGGCACCGGACACCTGTCCACCGACAGCCAGATAAAATATACGTCCGCCGGACAGTGCAATTTCATTGGACACGCCATTCAGATCAGGCAAGGCGCCTGCAGGCAGCAAAACCAGCACAATTTTTTGCATCGGCTGTTTGAGCGATTGCAGGTGAACGTCGTCCAGAGCGTGGATTTCAACAATATTGGGCCAAGTTTCCTTGATATCAAGCTCAAGCTTGCCGGGCTGGTCTGTGTTATCCGCCATATTCAGAAGGTAGAGTGTCGTTGCGGATAATTGAGGGGTCATGAATTTACGCCAGACATATTGAGGAGAACATCATCAATTTTGAGGGACATCCGCACCCTGTCTTTTAATTGTTCGGGTCATCTGTCTTGGAAGACAGACGGCTTGCATCATCGTAGACAGGTTTGATCGGCTTGGGCGCAGTTTTCAGTTTGCTCACGTCGCTGTAGCGCTCCTCTGCATCGGCCATGCGGCGGCCATCTCCCGGAATATTGGTATCATAGACATATTTCGGCCAGGGATCTATTTTATGGATCACGGCGTTGGTTTCAGCCGCATCACCTGCGCCTGCCGATATTGTCATGCGGCGTTGGGTATAATCCTCAAACGGATCATAGCCGGTTGAATTGGCGGCACAGCCACCAAGTGCCAGCGCCAGAAAAAGGACAGCCTGGCGCTTATGAGCCTGTCCTGAACGGGGGTGTGTCATGGATGCCCTCATTTGCTGGGGATGTCTGCGGGCTGCGGGCCGGACATGATATGTCCATAGGCACCCTGAAAACCGGCGTTTCGGGAAAGGCTGTCAAAATAGGTGCGTTTTCGCTCAAGCTGTCCCATGGCAAACAGGTCCATGTCATTGACCGGCCCGCTCTGGTCAAAGGGCGTGGCAATATGATCCCCCGGCTTGCTCGGCATCACCAGACTGGGCGTAACAATAATCACCAGATCCGTCTCATGTTTCTGAAAATTTGTGGAGCGGAACAGTGTGCCCAGCACCGGTACAGAGCCCAGCCATGGCACCTGATCAATGTTTTCAACATTGGTGGATTGCAGCAGGCCGGCAATCGCGAAGCTCTGACCATCCCGCAGTTCAACGGTGGTGCGGGCTTCACGCTTGGTCAGCATGGGAATGGTGAAGCCGGAAACCTGAATAATATTGGACGTGTCAATTTCACTGACAGATGGCGCCAGCCTTAAATTGATCAGCCCATTGGCCAGAACCGTCGGCATGAAGGTCAGCTGCACGCCAAAAGGCTTGTAATCTACGGTAACTGTCGGGGCGGAACCCGCATTGGACTGAACCACGGGCACCGGCATTTCGCCACCGGCCAGAAAACTGGCCGAGTCGCCTGAAAGGGCGATCAGATCCGGTTCGGCCAGACTTTTTACCAGTCCCTTGCTTTCAAGCGCAGTCAGCATGACATCTATATTCGTGCCGCCATTCACCAGATTGGCCAGAACCGTGCCAAATGGTGCCGAGGTCGAGTTGCCGGCAAAGGTTCCGGTTGTGCTGATCACAGGCACGCCGCCTGTTGTGGATGTTGTGGCGCTGCCGAGTCCGGAGCTGATCCGCCCACCGCCGCGCCCGCTCATCCAGTTGACGCCAAGGTCACGCGCGGCATCGCGGCTGGC
>DAIMHB010000505.1:0-1789 GCA_036723545.1 Beijerinckiaceae bacterium | reverse complement strand
GATGGCTTCAGTGCTGACCTTTAAAACCTCGCGGTCACCCAATGTGAGCACCTCGACACCCTCCGACGAGAGCTTGCGATAGGGCGTTGTATCTGTGCTGAGCGGAAAAAGGCTGGCATAATTGTCCATGAGGCACCTCAACTCTGAGCTGGGAATTGGGTCTGTTCTAGGCGCTTGCGCGGCATTTTCCAAGCACTCCTTCTGTCGCAGATGTAAAGAGGTCATTTTGCCACTCTTGACCATTGACAGGCCGCCAAGGCTTCGCCAAACCAGTGAAAAGTTTAAAAAGGGAGGCTCACGGCTATGTTTCAGTTTCCGCTGCTCGTATGTGATATTGGCGGTACAAATGCCCGTTTCGGCCTGATCCCCTTTGCCAATGGCCCGCTGGAGATTATCGCCCGCCTTGGCACCGCCGACTTTGCCGGACTGGCCGAAGCCATTGCCGCAGCGCTCAAGGGGCGGGATATTAAAATCAATTCGGTGATTGCCTGCGGGGCGGGGCCGGTGAACGGCGTCACATTAAAGCTGACCAATGCTCCCTGGCTGATGAACGGGCCGGAGATTGCCAAAGCGGCCGGTCTGTCACATGGGCTGCTGCTCAATGATTTTGAAGCGCAGGCCCTCAGCCTGCCCGCTATGCGCCCCGAATGGCTGCATGTGATTGGCGCGCCCGTTGAAGCTGGCCCGGGCCCGCGGCTGATTCTGGGCCCCGGCACCGGCCTTGGCATCGGCGCGCTGATTGAAACCAATGGGCGGCATGTGCCAGTGTCCTCCGAGGCCTGCCATATTGATTTTGGCCCTGTGGGCGCAGAAGAAGAAGCCTTCTGGCCGCATCTGGAACGGGTGTTTGGCCGCGTCACCACAGAGAGCGTGATGAATGGCGCTGGTCTCATCCGCATTCACAAAGCCCGCGCTCTGGCGCGCGGACAGGCGGCACCGCAGATGGATGGCCCTGCTATTGTTGCCACCGCTCTGGCGGATGCAGGCAGCGACGCGGCGCAGACCATCGCGGCCTATTGGAAAATCGTCGCCCGCTTTGCCGGAGACATGGCGATCACCTTTGCCGCTACCGGCGGGGTGACGCTGGCGGGCGGTATTTTGCCGCGCATCACCAAATTGCTGGATGCACAGGCCTTTCGCGCCGCTTTTGAGCATAAGGAGCCCGTGGCGGGCCTCGCCAAGCGCTGCGGCTCGGCTTTGCTGATCAACCCCGATGCGGTGCTCTATGGCATGGCGGCGATTGGCGCGCACCCCGACAGCTATGCCATTGATTATGGAGGGCGAAGCTGGGCTTAAGGCTGGCGCTCGAAGAACATTCCCTCTCCCTTTGGGAGAGGGTGAGGGTGAGGGTAACCCCCACCCACTCTCAGCTTCAACAGTAAGAGTGAAATATCACCCCTTCAGCGCCGCCTTTTGCGCCTCGACAAGCTGCATAATGCCGCCGCGCGCCAGAGCCATCAGCTCGGTGAGCTGGCTCTCGGAAAAGGGCGCGCCCTCGGCGGTGCCCTGCACCTCGACAATGCCGCCCCGGCCGGTCATGATAAAATTAGCGTCGGTTTCAGCGCTGGAATCCTCATTATAATCAAGGTCAAGCATGGGCACGCCCTTGATGATGCCGCAGGAAATGGCGGCGACATGATCCTTGATCGGCGAGTCTTTCAGCATCGAGCGGGAGCGCATCCAGGTGATGCAATCGCTCAAGGCGATAAAGGCACCGGTAATCGAGGCGGTGCGGGTGCCGCCATCGGCCTGAATCACATCACAATCCAGCGTGATCTGCTTTTCACCC
>DAIMHB010000504.1:0-1793 GCA_036723545.1 Beijerinckiaceae bacterium | reverse complement strand
TGTCTGGCCGCCGCGCGGCAAGGCCGGTTTTGGCTATGATCCGTTCTTTTTGCCGGAGGGCCATGACCGCACCTTTGGCGAAATGAGCGCCGAGGAAAAACATGGCCTGCCGAAAGATGGCGGCCTTGCCCTCTCCCACCGCGCCCGCGCCTTTCAGACGCTGGCGAAAGCCTGCCTGAAAACGCCGTCATAGCCCGCGCTTAAACACAAGAGTTTATCTGCGGCTTGCTTTTGTTTTGGCTTTGTTTGTGCCATAAAGGGACATGAATTCAACAGCGCTCTCTGCATCGCCCCCCTTCAATGCCGGATTCGGCATTTACATTCATTGGCCCTTTTGTCTGGCCAAGTGCCCCTATTGCGATTTCAACAGTCATGTGCGCCATGCGCCCGTCGACGAGACCCGCTATATCGCCGCCTTCAAAACAGAGCTGGCGCACCGCGCACGGCTGACCCCGGGGCGCAGTGTCTCCTCCATCTTTTTTGGCGGCGGCACACCCTCGCTGATGAAAGCCTCGACCGTTGCCGCCCTGCTGGAGGCGGTGGCCAGCCACTGGAGCGTGGAGAGCAATGCCGAAATCACGCTGGAGGCCAATCCCACCTCGGTGGAGGCCGAGCGCTTTCGCGGCTATCGCAGCGCGGGGGTCAACCGCGTGTCGCTGGGTGTGCAGGCGATGAATGATCTTGACCTTAAGGCGCTGGGCCGGCTGCACACCGCCGCTGAAGCCATGGCCGCGGTGAAGATTGCCAATACAATTTTTGACCGCACCTCGTTTGACCTGATCTATGCAAGGCCCAACCAGACCGTGGCCGGCTGGCGCAACGAGCTGGAGGAGGCGATCCGCCATGCGGGCGAGCATCTGTCATTATATCAGCTCACCATCGAGCCGGACACAATGTTCGAGCAACTGTTCAAGGCCGGAAAGCTGAAAATACCCGATGCCGATCTTGGCCGCGACCTGTGGGATGTAACACAGGAGATCACGCAGAAACACGGGCTACCCGCCTATGAAATCTCCAACCACGCCCGCAGCGGTGCGGAAAGCCGCCATAATCTGACCTATTGGCGCTATGGCGAATATGCCGGTGTCGGCCCGGGCGCGCATGGCCGTCTGATGGATGCACAGGGACGGCGGGCACAGGCCACCGAGCGCCATCCCGAAATGTGGCTGACCACGGTCGAAACCGAGGGTCATGGCCTGATCGAGGACCAGCCGCTCAGCATCGAGGAGCAGGGCGACGAATTTTTGCTGATGGGGCTTCGCCTGCGCGAAGGCATTGATCTGGCGCGCTATGAGGCCATTTCCGGTAAAAAACTTGATCCCGCGCAGATTGAGGATCTCATCACCTATAAAATGGTGGAGCGCACAGAATCCGGTCGCCTGCGCGTGACCGAGGAGGGCTTTCCGGTGCTGGACGCCGTGGTGGCTGATCTGGCAGCGTGAGACAATAAGAACAACAAGAGCATTTCACGTTGTGACGGATTTTTGCGCGAGGGTTCCGGCTTCCTCTGTTTGCGCGTCAGAACATGCCGCTTTTTGGTGGAACCGCACTGTGAGCGTTCCTTCTCACCCTTTTCCTGAGCTTCTCCCCCCTCATCCTGAGCTTGTCGAAGGATGAACGGGGCGAAGACTCAAGATAAGTGAAACATTGTCATTGCAAGGAAGCGAAGCCGACGAACGCAATCCATAGACTTGAATGAATTGCTTCACTTCGTTCGCAGTGACAATGGAGTGTCATTCTCTTTTGCCCCTCACCCCACCCTCTCACCCCGTCATCCTGAGGAGGCCGCAGGC
>DAIMHB010000503.1:0-1801 GCA_036723545.1 Beijerinckiaceae bacterium | reverse complement strand
TGCCACCCGGCTTGAGGATGCGGCGAAAGGCGCGGCGCGGATCAATGAGCGGCCAACGGCGGGAGGGCTCAAAGCGGCGGGTCAGCACCTGATCATCCGGCAGGGCCAGTTTGGCAATCTGGCGCATGGCCTCATCGATTTCGGAGGCGCTCATCTGGGCAAAGTCCTTATGCTGCAAAACCTCCGCCGCGGACATGGTGAAGCGCGCATCGAGATCGAGCGAGGGCGCAGGCTTTTCGTCCTTTTTGTCCTGTTTGAGCAAGGCGTCGGCCACGCGGGAGGCCCCCGCCTCGGCCTTTTGCTTTTTCTGGGTGCTGGGCGGCGCCTTGGGCGACATCAGGGCAATCAGCTTGTCCATAAAGCCGCGTTTTTTCCAGTAAATCTCAAATGCCTGCCGAAACAGGATCATATGCTCTTTCTTTTTGACGAAAACCGCCTGAAGAGTGGCATAAAAATCAGCCTTTTCGCCAATATGCGCGGCCTCGACAGCCACTATGGCATCGAGCACGGCCCCGGGCCCCACCGGCACACCCGCCTCGCGCAGAGCCCTTGCAAAATAAACGATATTTTCAGCCAGCCTGCCGGTGCCGCTGGCAACAGGGCCGTCACTTGCCATGTTTCAGCTCGGCCTTGACATCCTCGATCAGCGCGGCGGCGCGGGTGCCGGAAATTTTGGCAATATCATCCTGATATTTTATTAAAACACCCAAAGTGTCCGACACCTGCTGCGGGTCCAGCGCCACGGCATCCAGCTCGGTGAGGGCGGAGGCCCAGTCCAGTGTTTCGGCAACGCCCGGCACTTTGAACAGATCTTCCTTGCGGATGGCCTGCACAAATGCCACCAGTTCGGCAGTGAGACGCTGCGGCACGCCCGGCAGGCGGGTGCGCACAATCTGCATCTCGCGCGCCGCATCGGGGTAATCCACCCAGTGATAGAGGCAACGGCGCTTCAGCGCATCATGAATTTCGCGGGTACGGTTGGAGGTGAGAATCACAATGGGCGGCTGGCTGGCTTTGATGGTGCCGAGCTCAGGAATCGTCACCTGAAAATCGGAGAGCAGCTCCAATAGATAGGCCTCGAAGGCCTCGTCGGTGCGGTCGAGCTCGTCTATCAGCAGCACTGGCCCGCCCGCCAGATCCGCCTCCAGCGCCTGCAACAAGGGCCGCTTGACGAGATAGGTTTCCGAAAAAATATCGGACTCAAGCTGGGCGCGGTCAACACCCCCGCCCGCCTCGGCCAAGCGGATAGCCATCATCTGGCCGGCATAGTTCCATTCATAAACAGCGGCGGCAATGTCCAGCCCCTCATAACATTGCAGGCGGATGAGCTTGCGCCCGAGACTTTGCGCCAGAACCTTGGCAATTTCGGTTTTGCCGACACCCGCCTCGCCCTCAAGGAGGAGCGGGCGACCCATTTTCAGCGCCAGAAACAGCACTGTGGCCAGCGCTCTGTCGCCAACATAATGCGCCTTTTCCAGCAGTTTCAGCGTCGCATCGATGGACTGGGGTACCCGAACAGCATGATCCATCATTCTAAATCCCGATACCCAACATGTTTTACGCGCCAAACTCAATACACGAAATAAGGGCGGCTGATGCTCATGCCGCCCTGAATTTAAGAGTTAAAACCTACTTCGCCGCAGCCACCGCACGGCGCGCCAAAACGCCGATCAGATGCGCACGATAATCGGAACCGGCATGAATATCCTCATTCAGCCCCTCGGCAGACACCGTGACACCATCCAGCGATTTCGCAGCGAATTTTGCTGTCAAAGCCGCTTCCAGCTTTGAGGAGCGGAAC
>DAIMHB010000502.1:0-1801 GCA_036723545.1 Beijerinckiaceae bacterium | reverse complement strand
TCGGTGCCCTGCATGGATCTGTTCGCGCAGCAATCCGAAGCCTATCGCCGCAGCGTGATCGGCATTGCGCCGATCCGTGTTGGTGTTGAGGCGGCGATCCGTCAGGGCTGGGACTGGATTATCGGTGAAAATGGCCTGTTCATCGGCATGAACGGTTTTGGCGCCAGCGCACCGGCCAAAGACCTGTTCAAACATTTTGGCATCACGGCAGAGGCCGTGGTTGAATCTGTGTTGAAGCGCCACAGCGCCTGAGTTTATGTCTAGCATAGGAGATCAACATGACAGTTAAAGTTGCCATCAATGGTTTTGGCCGCATCGGCCGCAATGTGCTGCGCGCCATCATCGAATCCGGCCGCCGGGACATTGAAGTGGTCGCCATCAACGATCTCGGCCCTGTCGAAACCAATGCCCATCTGCTGCGGTTTGACTCGGTGCATGGCCGTTTTCCGCATGAGGTGAAGGTTGCCGGTGACACGATCGACGTGGGTTTCGGCCCGATCAAGGTGACAGCAGTGCGTGACCCGTCCCAGCTGCCGCATAAGGACATGGGTGTGGATATTGCCCTCGAATGCACCGGCATTTTCACCGCGCGCGACAAGGCCGCTGCCCATCTGGCCGCCGGTGCCAAGCGCGTGCTGGTGTCGGCTCCGGCCGACGGCGCTGACCTGACCGTGGTTTATGGTGTCAACCATCATCAGCTCACCAAAGACCATATTGTGGTCTCGAACGGGTCCTGCACCACCAACTGTCTGGCGCCGGTGGCCAAGATTCTGAACGAGCTGGTCGGCATTGAGCGCGGCTTTATGACCACCATCCATTCCTATACCGGCGACCAGCCCACTCTCGACACCATGCACAAGGACCTTTATCGCGGTCGTGCGGCGGCTTTGTCGATGATCCCGACCTCAACGGGCGCGGCCAAGGCCATTGGCCTTGTTCTGCCGGAGCTGAAGGGCAAGCTGGACGGCGGCGCCATCCGCGTGCCAACCCCGAATGTCTCGGTCGTTGACCTGAAGTTCATTGCCAAGCGCGCCACAAGCGCCAAGGAAATCAATGATGCCATCCGCGCCGCCGCAACAGAAGGCCCGCTGAAGGGCATTCTGGGCTTTACCGACCATGCCAATGTTTCGATTGACTTCAACCATGACCCGCATTCCTCCATTTTCCATATGGATCAGACCAAGGTTATGGACGGCACATTGGTGAGCATTCTGTCCTGGTATGACAATGAATGGGGTTTCTCCAACCGCATGGGCGATACAGCGGTGGCCATGGGCAAGCTGCTCTAAGCCGTGTCCGGCACAGTCAATCCGTCAGCAGGTTTAAGCCAGACCGGCGCGCCTGCATCCTCATCTCACGAGGGCACTGCCCTCGTGATTTTAGGTGCGCTGAGCCTGTCGCATCTGCTCAATGACCTGATCCAGTCTCTGCTGGCGGCGATTTATCCCCTGCTGAAAACGACATATGCGCTTGATTTTCAGCAGATCGGCATGATCACGCTGGCCTTTCAGGGCACAGCCTCGCTGCTTCAGCCGCTTGTCGGGCTTTATACTGACAAATATCCCAAGCCCTATTCGCTGGTGGTGGGCATGAGCTGCACACTCATCGGCCTTTTGCTGTTGTCTGCGGCCACCAGCTATCCGGCTGTGCTGGTTGCAGCGGCGCTGGTCGGGCTGGGTTCTTCGATTTTCCATCCCGAGTCTTCGCGCATGGCCCGCGCGGCCTCGGGCGGGCGGCACGGCTTTGCCCAGTCGCTGTTTCAGGTGGGCGGCAACTGCGGCTCCGCGATAGGGCCGTTGCT
>DAIMHB010000501.1:0-1808 GCA_036723545.1 Beijerinckiaceae bacterium | reverse complement strand
GTTCTGGCTGGCGGCGGGCTTGATTTTTCTGACGACCATGACCGTTTTTGCCAACCGTCTGGATGAGCCCCCGCGCCCCAGCGCCCCCAAGCTCGATCTTTTGTGGTTTTTGAAAGCCGCACCGCTGGCGTTCTGCTGCGCGGCGCTGATCGGCCTGTCCAGCGGCGCCTTCTGGTCGCTCAATCCGGTTTATGGATCACAGATTCATCTTGATGCCGAAAGCATAGGCAATATCGGCACGGCGGTGACATTGGGCGCGGCGCTGGCACAGGTGCCGGTCGGGCATTGGAGCGATTCAGGCGACCGGCGCAAGGTTTTGCTCACGCTGGCGCTGATGGCGGCGCTGGGCAATGCTGTGCTGGCCTATTTCGGGCCTGATACTGCCCCTGTGCTGCTTTATCTGCATTATTTTCTGCTCGGTGCGATTATGATGCCGCTCTATTATGTGGTTTCGGCCTATTCGGTGGATCATTGCGGCACAGGCCATGCGGTGATGGTGACAGCGGCCATTCTGTTTCTCTATTGCATTGGTGCAATCATTGGCCCGATGGCCGCCTCCGCACTGATGGGGCTGTTCGGCCCGGGCGCGCTTTATATCTGGGTGACAGGCGCGCATCTCATCATCAGCGGACTGACCCTTCGCGATTTCGTGCACAACAAATCCATCGCGGCCATTGGCCTGTCCCGATCCACGGGGAATCTTTAGCGCCCGCGCCGTTTTTTGGTGCGCCGCTCGGCAATGGCCACCGCCAGCGCCATAGCCAGACTAAAGGTTGCTGCCATTGAACGGAAGGCCCCGAAATCGCTCTCGACCACCTCGAACCAGAGATTGGCCACCGAGGTCAGCGGCGAAAAGGCACTGTCTGTCACCGCCACCACAGGCACATGGCGCGCTGCCAGTTCCTGCGCCGATTCAATGGTAAAACCGGTATAGGGCTTGAAGCTGATGGCCAGTAGCGCGTCTTTGGGGCCGGCAAAGCGCATCTGCTCCGGCCCCAGATTGGCCAGATTGTCAATCATCACCACCCGCACATCCAGCTTGCCAAAGGCATAGGCCAGATAGGCTGTCACCGGAAAGGCGCGGCGCTGGCCCAGCAGATAGATGGTTTCAGCATTGGCCAGAATTTTAACCGCCTCGTTGAGTGTTTCACCGGACATGGTCTCACGCAGCCGCGCCAGCGAGCTTTGTGCCGAATCAATAAAGCCGTCCAGCAGGCTCTGCGGCTGGTTGGCATTGGCATTGGTGCGGTGAATGGCCTGAAGCCGGTCCGGATAATCCGGCCAGCGGTCTCTCAAACGCGAGCGGAACACATCCTGAAGGTCAGAAAAGCCCGAATAGCCAATGGCCTGCGCCAGACGCACCAAGGTTGAGGGCTGCACCTCGGCCCGCTCGGCAATGCTGGCGGCAGAGCCAAACGCCATTTCATCCGGATGATCGACGGCAAAAGCCGCCGCCTGCCGCAGGCGCTTGGGCAGGCGCTCCTGCTCGGCAATCAGCAGGTTTTTCAGACCTTCAAAATCCCGCGGGACAGCCTGCGGCGGATGCGGCTGACGTGAAACCGGCTCTGGCAATAGGTCCTCAGCGGACATGGGTGTTCCCTTTTGGAATTTTCAAATCATCTTCCGGGATAATACAGAATAAATGTTCCATTGAAAATGGAGAATAGAACAGGCCCGGACAATGCGCAAACCCCGCTCAAGACGGAAGGGGGAAATAATTTTCGCCCTTCCTGACTTTCAGGCACAGAGGGCAAAAAGCCAGGCTTGACAAAAGGTCGCACTCATGCGGAACTTGACCAAATGGTCAG
>DAIMHB010000500.1:0-1809 GCA_036723545.1 Beijerinckiaceae bacterium | reverse complement strand
CGGGCGCGGCGATGAAAAAGCCGCCGATCAGGCCGCTGTGGACGCCATGCGCCGCGAGCTGAACCGCCTGCCGATTGACGGCACCATCGTCATTGGCGAGGGCGAGCGCGACGAAGCCCCCATGTTGTTCATTGGCGAAAAGGTCGGCACCAAAACCGGCCCGCAGGTGGATATTGCCGTTGACCCGCTGGAAGGCACAACGCTCTGCGCCAAGGATATGCCGGGCTCCATTGCTGTTATGGCCATGGCGCAGGCCGGCTCCCTGCTCAATGCGCCGGACGTTTATATGGACAAGATCGCCATTGGCCCCGGCTATCCGGCGGGCACAGTGGATCTGGACTGGACACCGGAGGAAAATATCCGTTCTCTGGCCCGCGCCAAAGGCGTCAAGCCCAGCGAAATCACCGTTCTCGTGCTGGATCGTCCGCGTCATCAGCCGTTGATTGAAGCCTGCCGCAAGGCCGGTGCCTCGATCCGCCTGATTACCGACGGCGATGTCGCCGGTATTATTTTCACCACACAGGCGCAGAAAACCGGTGTGGATTTATATCTGGGCACCGGCGGCGCGCCGGAAGGTGTGTTGGCGGCGGGTGCTTTGCGCTGTGTCGGCGGCCAGATGCAGGGCCGCCTGATTCTGGACAGCCAGCCGAAGATCGAACGCGCCCGCACCATGGGCATCATCGATCCGCATAAAAAATATGACATGAAGGAACTGGCCAGCGGCGACGTTGTTGTTGCGGCAACCGGCGTCACCGATGGTGCGCTGATCGAAGGCGTGCGCTTTCACCGCGATGTGATTGAAACCGAAACGGTGATTTACCGCTCACTGACCGGCACTGTCCGGCGCATTCGCGGTGAGCATCGTGAAATGGGCAAGTTCCGGCTTGATTAGTGGCTGCGGCTTTGAGCTGGTCATCATTATGAGCATTCCATTGCCCTCATGGAGAGGGTAGGTCTTTTGCTCTTGGGCTCTCCCCTGCATCCTACGAGACGGCCTGCGGCCTCCTCAGGATGAAGGGGGAGAGGCGTTGATTTGGTCTATATGCAACTAAAGATTCTAAAGCATTTCAAATTTAACTGGAAGCTGTTGTGCGCGTCCCCTCTCCCCATTTAAATGGGGAGAGGGAGTCGATTCCGTTTGCACGGGACAGGTTCTAACCGGATTGAGAGGTTGTTGTGACTGCGCATCCGCCCCTTTCGCTGCGGCTTGGCCTGTCGGCGCGTGGTAAAATCTGGCGCTCGCGTCTGACCCAAGAGCAGGATGCTCAGGCCGTGGCCATAACCCAGCAGACCGATATTCCCGACAGTGTGGCCCGCATATTGGCCGCGCGCGGTGTTGGCCCGGCAGAGGCGGAAGCCTATCTCGACCCCTCTTTGCGCAGCCTTATGCCCGACCCGGATGTGCTTGTGGACATGGGGCCTTTGGTGGCACGGCTGGTACAGGCGGTGCAAACCCATGAAACTGTGGCGGTTTTCGGTGATTATGATGTGGATGGTGCCTGTTCCGCCGCGCTGATGATGCACTATCTGGATGCCCTCGGCTGCCCGACGCTTGTGCATATTCCGGATCGGATTTTTGAAGGCTATGGCCCCAATGCGGAGGCGGTGCGGGCGCTGGCGGCGCAGGGTGCCACTTTGCTGATCTGCGTGGATTGCGGCACGATGAGTTTCGAGCCCTTTGCGGTGGCGCGCGCGCTGAATATGGATGTTCTCGTGCTTGACCATCATCAGGCGCCCGAACACCTGCCGGACGTTGTGGCGCTGGTCAATCCCAACCGGCAGGATGATATTTCCTGCCTTGGCTATCTC
>DAIMHB010000499.1:0-1813 GCA_036723545.1 Beijerinckiaceae bacterium | reverse complement strand
TGCAAGCTGCTGATTCGCACCGTGGCGGAAGAATTTGAACGCTCTGCCCCGCATCGCGCACTGTTGAAGGGCATGGGTACGGATGTGTTTATTGCCGCTGAAGTCTCGAACACCATTCAGGGGGACCGCGACATGCCGCAGTCGAAGCGGCCGCATCTTGTGGGTGAGGAATGGGTCAGCTATGGCCGGAAAATGACCGAATTTGCTGATCTTCTGGCGGCGGATGGTTTTAAACTCTGTTTTCATCATCACATGGGCGCGATTGTCGAGAGCCGCGAGGACATTGCACATTTTATGGACCACACCGGCCCCAGCGTGCACCTGCTGTTTGACACCGGCCATCTGACATGGGCGGGGTGTGATCCGGTGGAAGTGGCGCGCAGCTACAAGCACCGCATCAGCCATGTGCATTGCAAGGATGTGCGCCTCGACATTCTGGCCAAATCCAAGGCCGAGGACTGGAGCTTTCTCGATTCGGTCATTGGCAAGGGCGATGAAATCGGCATTTTCACCATTCCGGGTGAGGGTTCGGTGGATTATGTCGGTGTATTCAAGGCACTGGCGGGCTATTCCGGCTGGGTGGTGCTGGAGGCCGAGCAGGACCCGAAAAAAGCCAATCCCTTGGCCTATGCCACACGCGGCGTGGCCAATCTCAAGCGTTTTCTGGCTGAGGCCGGATTGGTTTAAAAGGTTAAGCGGCCAAACATGCCGCGTCATTCCCGTGCCTGACATGGGGATCTGTAATGGATGACCGCGTCAAAGCGCGGTCATGACGATACAACGGAACATATTTCGAGGATCAGACATGTCTCAGTCCAAATTGCGCGTTCGTCCGCAGGCTCCGAATGCGGAAGGCCAAGTGCATCATATCACACCGGCCTCGGCAGGCTGGACCTATGTCGGCTTTGATGTGTTTGAGCTTAAAGCGGGGGATACACTTTCCAGGCCGACAGAAGATATGGAGGTTTGTCTTGTGCTGGTGGCGGGCAAGGCGAAGGTTTCGGTTGAGGTGAAGGGCGAAACACAAGATTTCGGCGAGTTGGGCGAGCGTATGTCGCCTTTCGATGGTGCGCCCTGGTCGGTTTATGTGCCCGCCCATGCCTCATGGCGTGTTGAGGCCACCATGGCTCTGGAACTTGCGGTTTGCGCTTCGCCCGCCACCGGCACATTGCCCGCGCGTGTGATAGGGCCCGCGCAATGCAGCAAGGAGGTGCGCGGCAAGGGCAGCAATACGCGCTATGTCAGCAATATTATTCCCGAAACCGAACCGGCGGAGAGCCTGCTGGTGGTGGAGGTGATCACACCCGGCGGCAACTGGTCAAGCTATCCGCCGCATAAGCATGACCGCGACATGCTGCCCACCGAGAGTTATCTTGAGGAAACCTATTATCACCGGCTCAATCCGCCGCAGGGCTATGCCGTTCAGCGCGTTTACACTGATGACCGCTCGCTGGACGAGGCGGTGGTGATTGCCGATAAGGATGTGGTGCTGGTGCCCAAAGGCTATCATCCGGTGGGCGCGGCGCATGGCTATGACCTATATTATCTGAATGTCATGGCCGGCCCGACCCGCGTCTGGAAATTCTGGAATGACCCTGATCACGCCTGGCTGATGGGGAAATAAAAGGTATATTGGCGTAGCAAGCTCAATCACGCGCAGGATGATCTCTGGTCATGACCTGCGCGGTTCGAACTTTGCCCGTCGATGACCGCGTGATAAAATTAGAGCATGCTGTTTTTAGATGGAAACACACTGTGAGCGTCCCTTCTCCCCGTCATCCTGAGGCTCTCGAAGGATGAACGGGGAGAAGGA
>DAIMHB010000498.1:0-1822 GCA_036723545.1 Beijerinckiaceae bacterium | reverse complement strand
CGTCGCGACACCCGAATGAAGATGTGGGCGATTATACCGAACGGCTGAATCAGGCTTCCATCCGCCAGACTCTGGCCAATCTGCTGACTTTTCCCTGTGTGAAAACCCTGAACGAGCGCGGCCGCCTGCACCTGCATGGCGCCTATTTTGACGTGATGACCGGCCGCCTGCGCACGCTCGACCCCGCAACCGGAGAATTTACCATTGTCGCGGCCGAAGCCCATGCCAAGGCCTTGGACAGGCCGAGGTTTTGAGAACAGCTGTTTGTTAACAAATAACCCAATTCAACAAACTCCTATTATACTTATCTTTTTTGCTATAAATTCTCTGCAAAATATTAAGTAGGAGTTCTCTTGGGTTATTTGTTTACACTTGAGGATATAAATAATCTCAGGCATGGTTTGAAAGCAAACCATCAGGTCGCCACTTTGCATGAATCAATTCAAAGGCAATTATCATGGAAAAGTCCGATTGTATATTTATCCGCACAAAGTTTAGCGCATATTAACACAAATCATCCCGATATAAGTGATATTGACTTACTTTTATTGCCAAAAATTATTTCGGATGGATTACTGGTTCAAGAAATCAAAAAACCGAATATTCTCTTGGCCTGCCTACAACTGGATGAAGAACGGCGTCTGATTACAAGTCTCAAACGAGCTGACAACGGATTCGATATCTGGATTTCGTCGCTTTATCGAATGCGCCGCCGTCAGACTCTGTCGATTTTACGTCGAGGACGAATTATACGTACCCATAAATAAAAAGGGCACCAAAAGGCGCCCTTTTAAAATCAAACTGGATGAGGCCTGCAGAAAACCTCACAAAATGCACAATGCTCTAAAGCAAAGGCTACGGCATGCAGAATATCACCGTGTCACCAATTTGATATCTAATTTCTAACATATTTTTTATAAAAAAAATCATTTGTTTCGAATGCGAAACAAATTTATTTTCACGCCGCCTTGGGCTTGATCAGGCCGCGGTCCAACAGCACTTCGGCAATCTGCACAGCATTAAGAGCCGCGCCCTTGCGCAAATTGTCCGACACGCACCAGAAGGCAAGGCCGTTTTCAACAGTGGCATCCTCACGAATACGCGAAATATAGGTGGCATCCTCGCCCGCCGCCTCATGCGGGGTGATGTAGCCGCCCGGCTCGCGCTTATCGATCACCAAACAGCCCGGCGCGGCACGCAGGATTTCCCGCGCCTCATCGGCAGAGATCGGGTTTTCAAACTCGATATTCACCGCTTCCGAATGGCCGATGAACACCGGCACCCGCACGCAGGTGGCGGTGAGCAGGATTTTGGGATCAAGAATTTTCTTGGTCTCCGCCATCATCTTCCATTCTTCCTTGGTGAAGCCGTCTTCCATGAACACGTCAATCTGCGGAATCACATTGAAGGCAATGCGCTTGGGGAATTTCTTTTCCGTCACCTCATTGGTGGTGAACACGGCGCGGGTCTGGCTGAACAGCTCATCCATCCCCTCCTTGCCCGCACCCGACACCGACTGATAGGTGGAGACCACCACCCGCTTGATTTTGGCAACATCATGCAGGGGCTTCAAAGCCACAACCAGCTGCGCGGTGGAGCAGTTGGGATTGGCAATAATATATTTCTTGCTGAAGCCGGTAATGGCATCGGCATTGACCTCCGGCACAATCAGCGGCACATCTGAATCATAGCGCCAGGCCGAAGAATTATCGATCACCACGCAGCCCTGCGCACCGATACGCGGCGAATATTGCTTGGAGACATCGCCGCCCGCCGACATCAGACAAATATCAACGCCGGAAAAGTCAAATGTATCCAGAAC
>DAIMHB010000497.1:0-1824 GCA_036723545.1 Beijerinckiaceae bacterium | reverse complement strand
TTCGTGGGTCTCGATCGACAGTTCGTCCGGGGTGAATCCGGCAACCGCCAGCGTCACGCGGTAAGCGGTCTCGCTGGTGCGTTCAATATTGTAGGGTGGATAGGTGGGAGCCACATCCGTGCCGACGCCGCGGTCAAGCAGGCTGAACAGACGGTCAAAACCAACAGTCGAACGGTGAAGGGGTGTAAAGTCGTAACGCATTGCATATCCTCATAAAAAGCGACATGAAAGATCGAACGATAGCCCCCGCTTAAAGCCGGAGGCAGGTTCGGCGCGTCCGATTGGCCCGCGCAGACAAGAGATGGGAAGCAAATTCCGGAGTTTCAAGAGCCCTACAAAAATCGCTTCAGAAGATTTTCTCCTGACATATTTTCGCTCTATACATGCAGATGAACACTCTATCAGGCCAGGCCCATGATGTTATATGAAACGCCCGATAATCCCTGTCCCGCAGGCGCGCGGGTGCAGCGCGTCACCACACAGGACGGCGTAGAGCTGCGCGCCGCACATTGGCCCGCCCCCGCCCCGCATGGCCCGGGCACCGTTGTGATCTGTCAGGGCCGCAGCGAATTTATCGAAAAATATTTCGAAGTGATCGGGGAATTGCAGGCGCGCGGCTTTGGCGTGGTGGCCTTTGACTGGCGCGGACAGGGCGGCTCGCAACGGGCGCTCAAAAATCCGCGCAAGGGCCATGTTGATGATTTCACACTCTATTGGCAGGATATAGCGGCCATGGAGCAACATCTTTTGCCACAATGTGCGAAACCATGGTTCGGCTTGGGCCATTCCATGGGCGGCGCGATTTTGCTGGATATGGCGGGCAGCGGCGTCAATATTTTTGACCGGCTGGTGCTGACCGCACCCATGCTGGATATTTATGGCCTGAAATATCCGCAAGCCTCCCGCCTTTTGATTGCAACCCTCGATGCGCTGGGCCTTGGCGGCGCCTATGCCCCCGGCGGCGGCGATACGGCGGGCAACACCCTGCCTTTCGCCCATAATGTGCTGACCTCAGACCCGACACGCTATCGCCGCACGGCGAATATTCTGGCCACAGCGCCGCAGATCGGCCTTGGCCATTGCACCATCGGCTGGCTGGATGCCGCCTTCCGCCTCATCAAAAAACTGGCTGATCCGGAATTTCCGCGCCGCACCCTGACACCCATTCTGATTCTGGGGGCGGGCAACGACAAAGTGGTCGATCAACGCGCTGTGGAGGCCTTCGCCCATCGCCTCAAGGTGGGGCGGCTGATCACCCTGCCCCATTGTGAGCATGAAATTATGATGGAAAACAACAATTTACGCGCTGAGTTCTGGGCGGCATTCGAGGCTTTTATCCCCGGCGAGACAGGCGCGGCATGACCACTCCCCTTCATATTCGCCTGGCTGTTAAAACCGACATCAACGCATTGGAAACATTGGAAAATCGTGTTTTTGACGGAGACCGCCTGTCCCGTCGCAGCCTTGCCGCCTATATTATCAATCCGCGTGTCTTTATGCCTGTGGCCGAAAAAGACGGCTTGTTTGCCGGCTATGCCCTGCTGGCCTTTCGCAAAGGCTCCGCCATTGCGCGGCTTTATTCCATAGCGGTTGTGCCGGAATTTTATGCCCATGGCATTGGCTATGCCCTGATGCTGGCCTGCGAGGCCGAGGCCTTGAGGCGGGGCCGCACCAGTCTGCATCTGGAAGTGCGTGCTGACAACACCGCCGCCATAGGCCTGTATAAAAAGCTGAATTATCAGCAATTTGACACCTATGAGGATTTTTATGAGGACGGCATGACCGCTCTGGCCTTTGAACGGGCGCTGAAACACACTACATAGT
>DAIMHB010000496.1:0-1826 GCA_036723545.1 Beijerinckiaceae bacterium | reverse complement strand
GCTTACCGGCGATAGCGTCGTTCCAGCCGCCCGAATACCAGGCCCAGCTGATGTTTTTTTCGGACAGGCGGTCGCCAATATTGGGCATATCCTGCGGCGGCAGCAGCATGGTTGTATCTGTGATACTGGCGGGATGGGGCGCATAGACGCTGAATATAGTATTGACAGCATGGCCGTCCGGTGTAACGGCACCGTCCTTGATTAAGGCGCCGGTGCTGTCCAGCTGGGCCTTAATTTTGTCCGGTGCATTCGCATAAACAGGTGTGCAGGCACAAACCAGCCAGAAATGGTTGAGGAATGACCCGCCGAAAGCCGCATGAAAAAAATTATCGACCAGAACAAAGGATTTCGCATAAGACCACATCGCCAGCTTTTCGCCATTGGCATAGCCGTTCATCGTTAACCCGCCGGAATCCGTATAGGCAACAAATTTGTTCATCCGGCCTTCGTTGATCTGCAACTGTTCCTGATAATAGCGGTGCACGAGATCACCCGTGGTTTGTTCGGGCCCGGCAAATTTGTCGGCGGCAAAAGGCCCGTTCGGCAATTCAGCCGGAAAGCGCGTGTCGGTGATGGCCGGTTTCAGATTGGTGTTGAGCGGAGCCGGAAGTGTCTTGTAAGGCTCGCCATTGGCGTCCACCTGCGTGGCCGCTGCGCCGGCATTGGCAATGCCATTAGCGCCCGGAAACATGCCATAAAGATTGTCAAAGCTGCGGTTTTCAAGATAAATGACAATAATATGGCCGATTTTATTGAGACCCGCTTTGGGTGCGTCCGGCATATTCTGTGCGTAAGCAGGGGCGCAAAGCGCTGTGGTAAGCCCTATGCCTGCAAGAAGGTATGTGATTCTGAATTTATGGATCATGGCATGTTCCTTCGATAGTGTATTCAATCCATAGCGACGGTTTATGTCAATCTATTGAAGATGCAGGTTTACGGATTATTAACCTTCATCCGGACAGAATAAAGTCATGGTGACCCGCATCAAATATCGCGCTGTTCTGGTTCCGCTGCTGCTTTATGCTGTCGCGGGAGCGGCACTGTCTTATTTTGGCTGGGCTGCAGATCATGGCAACCGCGGCCTGAAGGCCAAGTCAGCCTATATGGCCGATATAGCCAGCCTGACCAAACAGCTCGATGCGCTCAAAGCCGAACATCTGGCGCTTGAGCGGCGCAATGTCCAGTTGCGCCCCGCCACCATAGACAAAGACCTGCTGGAGGAGGAGGCGCGGATCATTCTTGGCCGTGTGGCCAAAAATGATGTCGTGGTTTTTCTGGGCAAAAGCGCTTCAAATTAATGCCGCCTGTCCGGGCTTTGCCCCGCAGGTGCCCAAGTGTTCCATCCACTGTTTATGCGCCGGTGCCAACCTGGGCCAAGCCTTTTTATACCCCTTGTTAAAATAACTAAATTCGAGTTAAATAATGATCGTAACTCATTTTCAGTTAATTTTTAAAATGTGTTTTATTTCATATATTTAATATAATATCCCAAGCCATGAAGGCCTATCGCTTTTCATTCAACCTTAGTCTAATTTATGACAAATGGGGATGGACAGACGCTTAAAGCCAATATGCAGGCCGCAGGCACACACTCGACATCACGTTTGATTATACTGGTTCTCATATACCGGATTAAAATCCGGTTCTGAAGGAGTTCTCATGGTATCTGCTGCACCGACATCGGGTTCACGGCCAAAGGCCGCCAAGGAGGGCGGGGCCAAGCGTAACGCGCCATCCACTTTGCCCAACAGTCCGACATTCACACCAGAGCAGGAGCTTTTTGCCTATCGTGAGATGCTGCTGATCCGCCGTTTCGAGGAAAAAGC
>DAIMHB010000495.1:0-1832 GCA_036723545.1 Beijerinckiaceae bacterium | reverse complement strand
TTCTCAAGTGCAGCCGCCCGCACCTGCGGCGACATTGCCGCCCAAGCCTTGAAGCCCGCTTTGGCGGCCAGCATCGCGGCCCCCGCAAGTTCGGCATCGGCCTCAGACACCTCACCAAAGCGCTGACCATCGATGGGCGAGAGCAAAGCCCGCGCCGACACGCCCTTGCGCAGGGCACCGTCAATCAAACTTGTCGCAAAGGTCGGCAAAGCCGCCGCCCTCAATTCACCCAGAAGACCGGCCAGCGTGGCGGCATGGCCAAATTCCACACCGGCAGAGTTCAACCGAGAGGGCGCATAGAGATTGGCGGGCATGGCAATATGAGCATTGCGCGCCTGCGCTGCCGAACCCACAATGGCCTGCGGGCGCTTGAGAAGGTCTTTGACCGGCACATTCGGGTCTGCCGCCACCGACACAAAGGACGAATTGGCACCATTTTCCAGCAGGCGGCGCACCAGATAGGCCAGCAGATCCTCATGCTCACCCACCGGCGCATAGGTACGGCAGGCAATGGCTGAATCAGACTCAAGCAAGGCGTGGTAGAGGTCCTCGCCCATGCCATGCAGACGCTGAAATTCAAACCCCTCCGGCCCGCCCGCCATTTCCAGAATGGTGGCCACCGACAAAGCATTATGCGTGGCAAATTGCGGATATATGCGGGGCCGCGCCAGCAGCATTTTGCGGGCACAGACCAGATAGTTCAAATCAGTCATGGCCTTGCGGGTAAACACCGGATAATCGGCCAGGCCGCGCTCCTGCGCCCGCTTCACCTCGGTGTCCCAATAAGCACCCTTGACCAGCCGCACCATGAATTTGCGGTCCAGCCGCGCGGCCAGCGCCGCAATATAATCAATCACCTCGGCGGCGCGCTTCTGATAGGCCTGAATGGCCAGACCAAAGCCGTCCCAGCCGCCAAGGCGCGCATCACTGACCACAGCCTCTATCACATCTAGCGAGAGTTCGAGCCGGTCGGCCTCCTCGGCATCAATGGTGAAATTCAGGTCATAGGACTTGGCCAAGACCGCCAGTTCAATCACCTGCGGCACCAGTTCGCGCATCACCCGCACCTGACTGATGGCCTCATAGCGCGGATGCAACGCCGAAAGTTTCACCGAAATGCCGGGACGATCCGGCAGGGCCATATTGCCGGCACTCTTGCCAATCGCATGGATGGCGCGGGCATAGGCGTCATAATAACGCGCGGCATCGGCGGCTGTGCGCGCGCCCTCCCCCAGCATATCAAACGAATAACGATAGAGCTTGCCCTCTTTGCTGGCCGCGCGCTTCAGCGCCTCGCCAATATTCTGGCCGAGCACAAAATGTGACCCCATCAACCGCATGGCCTGACGGGTTGCGGCGCGCACGGCAGGCAGACCCAGCCGCTTGGCCAAGGCGCCAACAATGCCCTCCGGCGTTTCGCCGGGCTGAATCACCCGCGCGGTCAGGCCCAGCGCCCAACTTGAGGCCGTCACCAGCATGGCGTCGGAGCGCGCCTCGTGATGGGTCCAGTCTGCCTGCGACAGCTTATCCTCGATCAGACTGTCGGCGGTGCCGCCATCGGGCACACGCAGCAAGGCCTCGGCCAGCACCATGAGCGCCAGCCCCTCCTTGGTGGAGAGCGAATATTCCCGCAAAAAATCCTCAATGCCGCCAAGGCCGCTTTTGGGCGCGCGTATCGCTTCGATCAAATGGGTGGCACGCGCATCAATCCGTGCTTCAATGACAGCCGGAAACCGGAGCTCATTCATCAGAACAGAGGCAATTTTCTCATCCGCCGGCGCAAAATCGGCCCGAAAACCCTGCCCAGAACCATCCCCAGCTTCATATTGCAT
>DAIMHB010000494.1:0-1845 GCA_036723545.1 Beijerinckiaceae bacterium | reverse complement strand
GGGCCATCTGCACGCCGGGGTTCTGCTGTCCGGCATTGTCCTCCAGCTTTTGCTCAGTATAGGCGGCGGTTGTGCGGGCCACTGCACTGGAGGTGCTGACCGAGGCCGCGCCGCTGCCGACAAAATCAAACGCTTTGGCAAAGGCCAGAAATCGCTTGTCGTTCAATGTATTGGCCAGACTTTTTGAGCTTGTTGTCCCTCCTTGCAGCACCTTTTTGATAAGACCGGTGTTCTGAATCTGGTCTTCCATGCCATAGGCGGTGAGGGCATAGGACAACAGCCTGTAATTATTGACGAAACTGTCGATCGAGGTCGCTTTGCCGATATTGGCCTTATAATATTGTGTTGCCACTTTAACATCCGGCGATTTGGCTGTGGCCGCCTGCATCGATGCCAGATTGTTGGTTATATTCAGATAGGTTGAGGTTGTATCTGTCATGACGGCTGTCCCGTGACTGGAGTGTACCGGCTCAAAATCCGCTCATCGCAGGAGAATCGGCCGGACAATCCCGTTGATTTGGCGTGGGGTTTGGTCGGATGATAAACACAACTATTTATAAAATAAATAATATTATACAACCTATAGAAGAATTTGGCAATTTTTAAGCCTGTTTACGAATGTCGCAGGTTTGAGGTCGGCCTCACGCCAGCCACGTTTTTTACAACGGGGGTGAAAAGGTTTGTTAACTATTACACTTTAAAAGGGTGTTTATGCAATTTTAAAACCTTAGGTTGTTTTATCTGTACAGTCAGCGAAACCCTATTCAGCTCAGAAGGCGGCCGGAGCCCTGCATGATTTTAAAGAACGCATCTTTGATCCAGAAACTGGTGATGAGCTTTGCACTGGTGCTGATATGCAGCACCGGCCCCAATGCGTTTTTGCTGAAATTGGACATGCAGGCCGAAGATAGGCTCGAAGGCAGCCAGCAGGCCCATATTATTCTGGCGCATCTAAGCCATGCCGCGACAGCGCATCTGGATCAGGCCCATACCATGCGTGGCTTTTTGCTGACCGGTGTTGAGCGTCACGCCAAATTATACAAAGCAGCGGTTGAGCAGTTTCATAAGGAAATGACCGCCGCGCAAAACCTGCCGGAGATCGAACCGGATATTTTACAGGCACTGGACAAAGTGGCAGCCGCCTCAGCCGCCTGGCGTGTGCAGATCGGCGATCCCGCCATTCAGAAATATTCCGAAAAGGCTGTTGACGAGGCTCTGGCCATTGCCCGCGCGCCAAAAGCCAGCGAGCTGCAACAGAATTTTCGTGATTCACTGGAAGAAGCTGAGAATAAGATCAATGCTTTATCCCTGAACCGAGAGCACTTTATCCAGAATGCGCTGCAATTTATTGCCATGAGCCAGCGTATAAGCATGTTGATATCGCTGATGGTGGCGCTTGCGGCGGGATATTGGCTCTATTCGGTGATCGGAATTCCGGTCAAGCGCATGACGCGCCTCATGACGGGTCTGGCTGCGGGCAAAACCGAAGTTGCCGTGCCTTTTGTTGCCCGTGGTGACGAAATCGGTGCTATGGCCCGGGCGGTTGAGGTGTTCAGGGATGGTGAAGTCAACCGGCTGAAGCTGGAGCAGGACGCCGATAGTCTGCGCCGTCAGAGCCACGCGCTGCGTGATGCCCGCGAGGCCGAGCGTGATGCGCAGGCTCATATTCTCTCTGTGGCCAGTCAGGCCCTGCACCAGGGCCTTGAGCAACTGGCGCAGGGCAACCTGCATTTTCGGATTGATACGCCCTTTGCCCCGTCTTTGGAGCCCCTGCGCATCAGTTTCAATCAATCCATGGCCCGAATTCAACAGGCCATTCTGACAATCCAGCATAATGCGGACAGC
>DAIMHB010000493.1:0-1858 GCA_036723545.1 Beijerinckiaceae bacterium | reverse complement strand
GCCTGATTGACCGTTCCGGTGGCAAGGCCGAGATCGGCGTGCCGCGTGTGGCCTTGTGCACGCTCGACATTCCTTCTTATCCGGCGGATCAGTTGCCGCCGGAACTGGCAGCCATTCCGGCTGTCAAGCCGGGCAGCCGTGGTTTGAAGGTGTAGCTCAGGTGAAACCAGTTTGAACGCCTGATGGGGCAGTGACTCGAAGGAATGATGCGTCATGGCGGAGAGGCGCAGCCGACGAATGCAATCCACATATTGAAAGGGATTGCTTCGCTTTGCCCGCAATGACAGTGTCGAGATACGGGGGAGAAGGATATGGCCAGCTTGCGTCTGGGTGTGAATATTGATCATGTGGCCACGGTGCGCAATGCGCGCGGCGGCGAATGGCCTGACCCTGTGCGGGCCGCGCTTCAGGCGGTTGCGGCAGGTGCCGATGGCATCACGGCGCATCTGCGTGAGGACCGCCGCCATATTCGGGATGAGGACATCACACGTCTCAAGGCCAGCCTGACGCGGCCACTGAATTTTGAAATGGCCGCCACCGAGCAGATGCTGGATATTGCCCTCAAAACACGCCCCCATGCGGCCTGTCTTGTGCCGGAAAAGCGCGCCGAGCGCACCACCGAAGGCGGGCTGGATGTGGTGGGCGGCCATGACGCGCTCAAGCCCGTAGTGGCGGAATTGTCCGGTGTGGGCATTCGCGTGTCGCTGTTTATCGAGCCCTAGTTTGAGGCTTTGGCTGCGGCAAAATCTCTGGCGGCGCCGGTGGTGGAACTGCACACCGGCTCATGGTGCGATTTTGTTGCCCAGGGCGAGACCGAGAAGGCCGCGCATGAATTTGAGCGCCTGCGCCGTGCGGCCATTCGCGCTGCGGAGCTGGGCATAGAATGCCACGCCGGACACGGGCTGAATTATGATACCGCGCGCACGATCAGTGCCCTACCGCAGATTGCGGAGCTGAACATCGGCCATTTTCTGATTGGCGAGGCCATTTTCATTGGCCTTGATCAGGCCATCACAGCCATGCGTATGGCCATGGCCGAAGGCTTTGCGGCGCGATGATTGTGGGCATTGGCAGCGATTTATGCGACATCCGCCGCATTGAGGAGACATTGGGCCGCTTTGGTGCCCGTTTTGTCCAGCGCTGCTTTACGCAAACCGAGCAGAAAAAGTCCGAACGGGTGGCCACGCGCGCGTCCTCTTATGCCAAGCGTTTTGCGGCGAAGGAGGCCTGTGCCAAGGCGCTGGGCACGGGGCTGCGCCATGGTGTGTTCTGGCGGGATATGGGTGTGGTGAACCTGCCCTCCGGCAAGCCGACGATGCAGCTTAGCGGCGGCGCGGCGGCGCATCTCGAACGGCTCATGCCGGAAGGGCATAAGCCTGTCATTCACCTGACGATGACCGATGAATATCCCTATGCGCAGGCCTTCGTTATTATTGAAGCCAGACCGCTGAACGCCGTGCTCTGACGGCACGGTCAAATTAAAGCCTTGAAACTGCGGCATAGCTGTCCGCACCCTTGGGGAAATGTTTGCACTGCCTGTGCAGAGCCGCTATATCTACCGCTTGAAGAGTTGGAAAAAATGAACGAAAAATTTGAATATTCAGACCACAAACCCGCGGCGGCACCCCAAGTGAAGCAGGAAGAAGGCCTCTGGGAATTTATCAAGGTGATTGTGCAGGCGCTGCTGATTGCGGTGGTCGTGCGCACGCTTTTGTTCCAGCCTTTCAATATTCCGTCAGGCTCGCTGATTCCCACCCTGCTGGTCGGGGATTATCTGTTTGTGTCCAAATATGCCTATGGCTATTCAAAACATTCGCTGCCCTTCAGCCCCAACCTGTTTTCTGGCCGCATTTTAGGC
>DAIMHB010000492.1:0-1866 GCA_036723545.1 Beijerinckiaceae bacterium | reverse complement strand
AGCGTCCCTTCTCCCCGTCATCCTGAGGCTCTCGAAGGATGAACGGGGAGAAGGACAGGATGAGGGGCATAAATCATAAAAATGCCCCTCACCCCAACCCTCTCCCCGCGCGGCGGGGAGAGGGAGACGTTTCCGTCTAAAGGCAACAGACTCTAATGGCCAAAGAATTTAATAGCGATCAGCACACCGCCAAGAGCCATAATCATTCCGCCAATAGTAATCTGAAGATCCTTGATGCGGTTATCAAGATAAGACTTCGTGACCATTTCATCGCTCAAAGCCTCTGCTAATGCTGAGGCGGCTCCCTTTGCCTGTTCTGCATTAAATCCGGTTTTTTCGAGGCTGGTCGCCAATTTCAATGTGTCAGAAGGAACTGAACTCATTCTGGTTTCTCCTTCAATCCCAGACTCGATCAAGCGGTTGTGATTTATAATCAATCAACGATAGAATTGTTGATATTATCATAGATCGTGCCTGCACTTGAAACCATATCGAATATATTCATATTCCATTTTTCTTGTGTCATGACATGTTTATACGCTTAAACACATATCTATTCCGGTATGCGCGCGGCCAGATCAAGATCAAGCAAATGGCCACCGCGGTCGCGCTTGGTTGTTAAATAGCCGCGGTTCTGGTGGGTGAGGCGGCCCTGAATGGCCAGTGTTTCCGTCACCTCAAGGCCTGCGGCGCGCAAGGCCGCTACCTTGGCCGGATTGTTGGTCATGAGCTTGACTTTGCTGACGCCCAAAAGCTGCAACATGCGGGCGGCAAAGGCAAAATGGCGTCCGTCATGCTCAAAGCCTAAGATTTCGTCGGCATCGAATGTATCCAGCCCCTGCGCCTGCAAGCCATAGGCGCGCATTTTATTGCCGATGCCGGTGCCGCGCCCCTCCTGATCCAGATAAAGGATAATGCCGCCCAACCCTTCCGCCATGGCTTTGGCGGTTGAGCGCAGCTGGTCGCCGCAATCGCATTTCAGACTGCCGAACAGGTCGCCGGTCAGGCAGGCCGAATGCAGCCGCACCGGCACCGGCTTGCTGAAATCGGGCGCGCCAATGACAATGGCCACCTGATCGCGCAGACCCTCACCGCCGCGAAACACCACAAATTCGGTGTGTTGCGCCCCTTCCAGGGGCACAGGTGCGCGGGTGACAAGCTTAAGCGCCGCCACACGCTGCGCGCTATATTGTGCAATGGCCGAGACCGGTGCGCGGAGCAGATTCGGATCGTTATCTTCAGAGACAATAATGGCGGGCAGAACCAGCGCCAATTTGGCCAGTTCCAGCGCCGCCAGCTCCAGCGGGCTTGCGGGGGACAGAGGGGGCACAGCGATGCGCGCCCTGCCGCAGACCAAGGCCAGAATCTGCGTCTCGCTTAAGCCACTTACATCCAGCGCCGCGCCCTGCATGACCTCCAGCCCTAACCAGCGCAGGCGTGCCGCGCTCAAAATCAGCCGTTCGGCACGGCCGTGCAGCGATTCGACGCTGGTGACACGGATGAAGTTTGGCCCTTCATACAGGATAATGTCGCGTGCCGCGCGCAGCTCCGCAATCACCCGCTCAACAGCGATGACCGGCTCTGAAAGATGAAAATCGGGGTCTGGCAACACGTGATCGATTCCGGAAGGGTCTGATGTGCAGTTGGGCAGCCACTTGTCCAATTACAAGTGTCAAATTTGCCAAGTCACCTTTGCAGATTTAACTCAAGGCCGTCAAAAAATCTTGCAGGTCGCGGGTGACAAAATCCACAAAAGGCGCATCGAGGTCGCTCAGCGTGCCCGCCGTGCGGTCCGCTTCGTCGCGGTGGTCGATCAGCCCGTCCTGCGGGATCACCAGCGTCGTCACCATGCCTTAGAGGTGGGGC
>DAIMHB010000491.1:0-1876 GCA_036723545.1 Beijerinckiaceae bacterium | reverse complement strand
ACAAGACAGGCATGAAAGACCTGAAAGCGGCTGTGCGCACAGCACCGCCCGGCCTCATCGTCGTCGATCCGCTCTATTCCTTTGTGGGCGCCGACGCGGACATCTATCGCCCCAATGAAATCCGGCAGGCGCTTGGCGAGCTGCAGGAGGTTGCGGATTATTCCGGTGCTGCGGTATTGGCAATTCGGCACCTGCGCAAGATGAAGGCCGACAAGGCGATTTATCAGGGCGCAGGCGCGATCGATGTTATCGGCTTTGCACGCTGCGGCCTACTCGTCGCCGAAGACCCTGAAGACCCGTCACTTAAAATCATTGCACATTCCAAACACAACCTTTCAAAGCGTATGGAAAGCCTCGCCTACCGACTTGTCGACTAGGGCGACGACAAAATGCCCCGGTTCGAATGGGCGGGCATTTCCTCGCGCTCGGCGGATGATCTTGTTGGCTCCAAACCGCGCGGCAATGCCGCGCGCGAGGATGCAAAGGCATTCCTCCAACGTGTTCTTGTCGATGGGGAAATGCCGAGCCAGAAAGTGATGGACATGGCCGAGGACGAAGGCATTTCCGCACGCACCCTCAAGCGAGCGAAATCCGACCTCGGCGTTGTGTCGCGTCCCTCAAAGGAGGGTTGGTTCTGGCGGCTGAAATGAACAAGGGGGCCAGAGGGCCAGACTGCCACGCTTATTTCTGGCCCTCACTCCGCCGCAAAGGAGGTCACACAAAATCATGGCCCTCTGGCACTCTGGCCTCCTCCTGTGATCACCCCGAAAACCCGCCCTAAAAAGCCGTGCGCGTGCGCGACATTGCGAATTGCAAAGTTCATAAGCTCCAAAATCAAACCAACACAAAAAGCACACGCGCGACACTGTGATATATGATCAGCCTGCCCTTGCGGCGGGCATTGTATTTTTAGCAAAAGAATCAAACAGTCTTCATCCTGCACGCGCGCGATCTCAATATCTTGGGTGTCCGGGGCTCATAAAAACGCACTTTCGAGGGCAAACAAGCGCTGCAAATTGCGTCAGGAGCGCCATAGGCCGCCGATCACGCTCGCTCCTCAGGCACACTACCGGAACACGTCACCTAAGCGAAACTGACCAGCCCTATTCGCTGTTGCACACTGGCAGACAGCCATATTGCTCGACGTGCTCCCAGATGAGGCGGCGCTCAACATATTGGATATAGGGATAAAGCACATCAGGTTCGCGCCGAACAATAACCGGCACATGAACGGCGACGGCAATATGTATTGAGTCAATGGCGCCAAATTTGCCATGGAACGTAATGCCACTAGCGCGGCCCTTTTGACCTGTGGTTGCAGACCGATGAAAATCAGTCAATCGCCCAGGCAGGCCATTGCCACCCCATGTTTTGCCAATATAGATGACCGTTCCCGCTTTAGAGATCACATAGACGCCTGGCTCACTCGGCAGCCCGGCGCGGTTGGTCCATTCGTAGGGCTTTGTCAGGTAGATGTTCATGCCGCAGAGCATAGCGGTGAACAAACGGTCTCTAAAGCAGACTGCTCTAATTGCGCTCCACTACCGTGGTGATGGCTTTTATTGCCTGAGCGGCATCAAAATGCAGCACTTCCGCAAGACGAATGAGTTCGATCACATCGACGCGGCGTTGTCCACTCTCAAGGCGCGCAACAAACGACTGATATTCGCCGAGCAGACCTGCAAGTTCGGTTTGTGTCAAATGAGCAGCCTCCCGCTTCTCGATCAGAAGACGGATCAAGGCGGCGTGCTGTTCTGAGTGAAGCGTTTTCTCCAAGAGACCTCGCATGATTGCAAGGTTCCCGTAATCTGCAAAATAGATTATCTTAAAAACAGATAATTAATTGCGGATTGTTGGCAATGTGGTGGTTCATGAT
>DAIMHB010000490.1:0-1889 GCA_036723545.1 Beijerinckiaceae bacterium | reverse complement strand
CCGCGCATCATCGAGCCAGTTTTGCACAATGACGGCAAATTGCGTTGCCCCTGGCCCGGTCTCGACCCGCTTTATATCAACTATCACGACACCGAATGGGGCGTGCCGGAACGCGACAGCCGCGCCTTGTTTGAAAAACTCATCCTCGACGGCTTTCAGGCGGGCCTGTCATGGATTACGATTTTACGCAAACGCGACAATTTCCGCGGCGCCTTTGACGGCTTTGCCCCCGAAATCATGGCGCATTACACGGATGAAAAATGCGCAGCCCTGATGCAGGATACCGGCATTGTGCGCAATCGCGCCAAAATTGCCGCCAGTGTCATCAGCGCCCGCGCCTATCTCGATATTGAGGCCAAACATGGCTTTGCCAATTATCTATGGAATTTTGTCGATGGCCGCCCGCTGCAAAACCATCTGCGCACAATGGCCGAAATGAAGGCCGAAACCCCGCTCAGCGCCAAAATCTCGAAAGAGCTGCGCGCCAAGGGCTTTAATTTTGTTGGCCCCACCATTGTCTATGCCTTCATGCAGGCGGTGGGCATGACCAATGACCACCTCGTCACCTGTTTCCGCCATGCCGAATGCGCCGAATTGGCATAAGAACTAAGAAAATATATGAGATTATTATTTTCTTATACTTATTTATTCAGGAAAATGAGGATTTGGTTTTAAAAGGTCATTGTTCACTGGACCTGTCATATATTCTGTAGATTCACTGCAAATTCTAAAAACTTCGTTTGCCATTTTTTCTAATACTTTATTATTTTGATGATAATTAACATAAATATTATCACGGTCTATTTTTTGATTTGCTAATTCCTTTAATATATTAGATTTATGTTCCTTTTTTATAATTATTGTTGTCAAATTTTCTTTCAAATTATAGAACTTAAGATATTGCTTGAGAGTAAAGCTATACCAAGCATCGTCTGAATTGTTACCTTTTAACCCACTCATTGGCCATAAGAGGAAACAGCCTGATTGTGCTTTTAAACGAGGATTTTCATTTTGCAGTTTTACAAATAAAATTTCAGAATTTCCTTGCTCCAAACCATCACTGTGATCAGGAACAATTTTTTTAGGCAGACAATAAACTGCTGCATTTTCATTATCTTGATCGGAGCAAGCAAAATACAAAGCAACCAATGGATTCGTACTAAAATCCAGCAACCGTGTTTGCGGGTTGTAGTGTTGCAGAAATGCCAAAAATTCGATAAATTTACCTGTTTTATTGTTATCATGTACAAATTTTGCTGTATTTTCAAAAAAAAGTACTTGATAGCGAGCCCGGATTCGAAACACACTGGGCCAAATATACCATGTTTCACAGGCCTGCCCACGGAAAATATAATCTTCAGAATTCAAACCACTATTAGAAATAAATGTCCTAAATTCTTCAACATTTGCCACCTCTACCATACCGAACCTCCTTATTAATATTTTATAATTATAGATTATATTATAAATGAAATAAATATACGATGTATAAATATCTATTATATATTTAAAATAATAAACCAATCAGAATATTTCGAGACATAAATTGCCAATCATCACTGCCTGAATCTGTGATGTTGCGAAATCTAAAATTGTTTTATATCTCTTACCGCAATGTTTTGCAGAAGGTATGTAATGGGGAAAATTGTCCAAAATTCAGCCCGCGCATGGCAGCGCATGTTGTCGGGGCGGCGGCTGGATCTGCTCAACCCCTCGCCGCTCGACATTGAAATTGCCGATATAGCCCATGGCCTTGCCCGCGTGGCGCGCTGGAACGGCCAGACCAAGGGGCCCAATATTTTCTCGGTGGCGCAGCACTCGCTGCTGGTGGAGGCTTTGCCCAGGCCATAAACCCTGATCTCTCCGCCCGCTGGCGCATGATGGTGCTG
>DAIMHB010000489.1:1614-1895 GCA_036723545.1 Beijerinckiaceae bacterium | reverse complement strand
GAACTTGACCAAATGGTCAGGATAAAATCGAGGTGTGCCATGCAGGACAACGGGATCAGATCAGGACGTCTTTCGGCCGAGGCTTATGCCAGCGGCTTTGCGGATATTCACCCGCCGCTTGACCGGCATGAGGCCTTTGTTGAGGCTGACCGCTGTTATTTTTGCTTTGATGCGCCCTGCCAGAAGGCCTGCCCCACCTCCATCGACATTCCGCTGTTCATCCGCCAGATTTCCACCGGCAATGATCTGGGCGCGGCACAGACCATTCTTGAATCCAACAT
>DAIMHB010000489.1:0-1604 GCA_036723545.1 Beijerinckiaceae bacterium | reverse complement strand
CCAACATTCTGGGCGGCATGTGCGCCCGCGTCTGCCTCACCGAAACCCTGTGCGAGGAGGCCTGCGTGCGTGAGGCGGCTGAAGGCAAGCCGGTCAAAATCGGCCTGCTCCAGCGCCATGCCACCGATGTGGCCTTGCAAAAGGCCGAAGAAACACAAACTCACCCCTTCACCCGCGCGCCCGCAACCGGCAAGACCATTGCGGTGGTGGGTGCCGGCCCGGCGGGCCTTTCTGCCGCGCATCGGCTGAGCCTGCTGGGTCACAATGTTGACCTTTACGATGCGCATGACAAGCTCGGCGGGCTGAATGAGTTCGGCATTGCCGCCTACAAGGCCACCGATCATTTTGCCCAGCGCGAGGTGAATTTTGTGCTCGGTATTGGCGGCATCACGCCCAAACCCGGGCAGAAGCTGGGCGAGACCCTCAAGCTGAAGGCCCTGCGCAAGCACTATGACGCCGTTTTTCTGGGCATTGGCCTTGCCTCGGTCAATAAGCTGGGGCTCAGCGGGGAAAACCGCCTGAAAGGTGTGGAGGATGCGATTGAATTCATCGCGCGGCTGCGGCAGGCACAAGACCTGTCCAGCGTGCCGGTGGGCAAGCGCGTGGTGGTGATTGGCGGCGGCATGACCGCGATTGACGCCGCCGTGCAGGCCAAGCGGCTGGGCGCAATGGAAGTGACGCTGGTTTACCGGCGCGGCGCGGAGGCGATGAAAGCCTCAAAATATGAGCAGGATTTGGCCAAAATCAGCGGTGTCACCATCCGCCATTGGGCACAGCCCGCCAAATTGCACAGCAAGGACGGCACGGTCACCGGCATCAGCTTTGATGAGACCACACTGGTCAAGGGGAAGCTGGAGCCAAGCGGCGAGTGCTTCAAACTTGCTGCCGATATGGTGCTGACCGCCATTGGTCAGGTGCTGGTGGAAGATGATTTTGGCGGCGCGGAGGTTCTGGCGCTCAAAAATGGCAAGATCAGTGTTGATGAGACCCGCGCCACATCGCTCAAAGGCGTGTGGGCAGGCGGCGATTGCGCCGCCACCGGCGAAGACCTGACCGTTGCTGCTGTCGAGGATGGCAAGCAGGCAGCCCTGTCGATTGACCAATTTTTGCGGGCGTAAAACCAACTCTTTTTCAGGGAGATTATCATGGCTGACCTTCGCAGCACATTTATCGGCATCAGATCACCCAATCCGTTCTGGCTGGCCTCCGCCCCGCCCACCGACCGCGAGGTCAATGTGGTGCGCGCCTTCAAAGCCGGCTGGGGCGGCGTGGTGTGGAAAACGCTGGGCGAGGAAGGCCTGCCAGTGGTCAATGTTTCGGGCCCGCGCTATGGCGCCATTCATTCGGGCGACCGCCGCCTGATCGGCCTCAACAATATTGAGCTGATCACCGACAGGCCGCTGGAGATCAACCTTCAGGAGATTAAAAAGGTCAAGCGCGAGTGGAGGGACCGCGCTCTTGTTGTCTCGCTAATGGTCCCCTGCGAGGAGGAGGCCTGGAAGAAAATTCTCAAACGGGTTGAGGACACCGAGTGCGATGGCATCGAACTGAATTTCGGCTGTCCGCATGGCATGTCCGAGCGCGGCATGGGCGCGGCGGTGGGT
>DAIMHB010000488.1:0-1896 GCA_036723545.1 Beijerinckiaceae bacterium | reverse complement strand
GTCCCGCCAGCACACCGCAAATCAGAATGGCCTGATAGCGCAGGGCGCGCACCGAAATACCCGCCGTATCCACCGCCGCCGGATTTTCCCCCACCGCGCGCAGGCGCAGGCCAAAGCGGGTTTTATAGAGCACAAACCATGTCAGCGGCGCAGTCAGAAAGGCCATATAGGTGATGGATTCATAGCCCGAAATCAGATGATGATAGACCGAGCCCAAAAAGGGCACATGGTCCATTTCGGCCACAAAGGGCAGTTCGATCGGGCTGAAGCGCGCCGCGCCCTCCAGCGCCGGTGTGCGCCCGCCCTGTGCAAACCACGCATTGCCCAGCAGCGCGGTGAGGCCAACCGCCGCCATATTGATCGCGGTGCCCGACACAATCTGGTTGCCGCGCTGGTCAATCGTCGAATAGCCATGAATGAGCGAAATCACCACCGAGGTCAGCACACCGGCAAGCAGGCCCATCCATGCCGAGCCGGTAAATGTGGCCGCCGAGGCGGCCGCAAAGGCCGAGCCGAGCATTTTGCCTTCCAAACCAATATCCACCACGCCGGAGCGTTCGCTCCACAGGCCGGCAAGACAGGCGCAGAGCAATGGAATGCCCAGCCTTATGCCCGAGGCCAGAATGAAAACGCCGCTGTCAAAGGCTTCCATCAGCGCGCTCCTTTTGAAAAACGGGCCAGCAGATCGGCCAGCGGTTTGCGAAACAGCCCCTCCAGCGCGCCGCCAAACAGCACCACCAGCCCCTGAATCACCATAATCATGTCCCGCGTGATTTTGGGCTTGTCAAAGGCCAGTTCCGCACCGCCCTGATACAACATGCCAAACAGAACCGAGGCCAGAATAATCCCCACCGGATGCGCCCGCCCCATCAAGGCCACGGCAATGCCGACAAAGCCAAAGCCGGCCGTATAATCCAGCTGCACGCGGTGTGCGTCCCCCAGCAGCATGTTGGAGGCCAGCCCCGCGCTCAGCGCCCCCGAAATCAGCATGGTGATGATGGTGATTCTGGCCGGAGACATGCCACCATACTTGGCCGCATGGGGATTGGCGCCCACCGTGCGGATCTCATAGCCGAGCCGCGTGCGCCAGATCAGCAGCCACACCAGATAAGCGGTGACCAGCGCCAGAATCAGCGAGAGATTGAGCGGTGTTTCCGGTGCATGAATGCCAAACAGCGCCAGCAGGTCTTTCAGCTTGGGCAGAAAGCTCGATTTGGCAAAAATCTGCGTGGAGGGGTCCATCGAGCCGGTTTTACGCAGCACATTCACCAATAGATAGCTCATCAGTGCGCTGGCCAGCGCATTGAACATAATGGTGGTGATGACAATATGGCTGCCGCGCTTGGCCTGCAAATAGGCCGGAATCAGCGCCCACAGCGCGCCAAAGGCCAGAGACACCACAATCGCCAGCGGAATCACCACAATAGCGGGCAGAAAGCCGAAGTTCAGGCCAATCAGCGCCGCGCCCAGCCCGCCAATATAGGCCTGCCCGTCGCCGCCGATGTTGAACAGCCCCGCCTTGAAGGCCACCGCCACGGCAAGGCCGGCAAAAATAAAGCTGGTGGCATAATAGAGCGTATAGCCAAGGCCATTGATCGAGCCCAAACTGCCCGTGATCATCAGGCGGGTGGCGTCAATCGGGTCCTCGCCAATCGCCAAAACCACAAGGCCGGAAATAATAAAGGCCAATGTGATATTGAGCAGCGGAATGGCGACAATATCCGCCCATTTTGGCAGGTTCACTGGCGCGCTCATGCCGCCACCTCAGTGACACCCGCCATCAGCATGCCCAAATCCTGCGGATTGGTGTGCTCGGGGCGACGCTCACCGGTGATCTGCCCGCCGCACATCACGATAATGCGGTCGGACAAAGCGGTGATTTCATCCAATTCCACC
>DAIMHB010000487.1:0-1900 GCA_036723545.1 Beijerinckiaceae bacterium | reverse complement strand
GGGAAAGTGAAGACTGAGGCCTGAGCCCCTCCCCCCCTCATCAATCATCCCCATGGTAATAAAGGGGAGGGGCGCAGCGGTTGAAAGCTGCGCCCGTCTGAACGGTTTATTTCGAGCGATTATTCGCACACACGGACGCGGCGTATGCCGATATAATAGCCGTAATCATCATAAACACGTTCGCGCTGATACCAGCAATGCCCATAAACGGGCTCGTCATAATATGCGGGATAGCGGCTGCCCGCTATGATGGACCCTATGGCCAGTCCGCCAATGGCCCCCGCTATGAACGGCCCGGCGCCATAATCATAATAGCGGCGGTGCTGTGCCTGCGCCGGGGATGAAATGGCGATGACCGAGCCCGCCAGCATGAGTGCGGCCAAGGCCCCTGAAATATATTTTTGTGCAAATGTTGTCATTGTAACACCTCCAGCGCAACAGGCATGATCTGATTCCAGAATGCGTGCCGATGAATTGTCTCAAGCACATCTTTCAATGTGGCATTGTAATGAATATTGCAATCTGATGCTTAACCGGTGATGAACAAGCGCGCGGGGTGAAATCTCACGATTTCATTCGTCCCATTTCTCACATTAGAGCATGCTGTTTTTAGGTGGAAACACACTGTGAGCGTTCCTTCTCCCCGTCATCCTGAGGAGGCCGCAGGCCGTCTCGAAGGATCAACGGGGAGAAGGACAGGATGAGGGGCTTGGAATCATAAAAATGCCACTCACCCCAACCCTCTCCCCGCGCGCGGGGCGAGGGAGACGTTTCCATCTAAAGGCAGCAGACTCTAGAGGATGATTTCAGATCATGGCCTCAATGAGAAACGGGCCCTGATGGCTCAGCGCGCTGGTCAGAAGTTTGATAAAATCCTCACAGCTTGCCGCGCGCGCGCCTTCAACACCCATGCCCTTGGCCAGCGCCACCCAGTTCAGGTCCGGCTGGTCCAGCCGCATCATTTTTTCGGCATTGCCGCCGTAGGAGGTGACGCCGACATGGGTCATCTCGCCCTGCAAAATGGCATAGGCGCGGTTGTTCAGGATAATGGTGACAATGTCGAGATGTTCCCGTGCTTGTGTCCACAGGCCCTGCACCGTATACATGCCGCTGCCATCTGCCTGCAAGGCGATGACTTTACGATCAGGGCAGGCAATGGCCGCACCTGTCGCCAGTGGAATGCCAATGCCGATCGAACCGCCCGTGTTCATGAGATAATCATGCGGCGCAGAAAATTCACTCAGTGAAAACAGCCGCCGTGCGGAGGTCAGCGCCTCGTCGCAGATAATGGCATGCTCAGGCAGCATCCGCGCGACAATAACCGCTATGGCATCCTCGTTAAGTGGGCCGGAGGGCAGTCTGTCCAGCACATAGGCCGGCTTTAAATTAAGCGGCTGAGTTTTCCGAACTGAAAGCTCATCGGCCAGCATGGCCAGCGCATGAGGAATATCCTCTTCAATGCCGGCCAGCGGAATAATCTTGCAGGTGTCCGGCAGCAAGCGGCTCGGTTTGCCCGGATAACCGAAAAAGGCCACAGGCTCCCGCTCGCCAATCAAAATCAGCGTATCCAGATCTTTCAGCATGTCCAATGCCAGATCAATCGGGTAGGGAATGCGGGTGACCGCCACGCGGCCGCGCCCCCGCTCGGTGCGGGACAATAAAACCGTGCTGAACAATTTTATGTCCATCACCGCTGCAATGCGCCCTGCCATGTCGAGCGCTTCGCCGCGCAACCCCGCGCCGCCCAGCAAAAGGCCCACACGCCCCGGCGCATTGCGGATGGCCTGTGCGGCTATGCGTAGGGTTTCAACCTTGACTTTCGGAATGCGCGGTAAAATCACCGGATGAATCAGCGCGGGCGCCACCTCACCCCAGGCTGAATCGGCAGGTAAAATCATTG
>DAIMHB010000486.1:0-1901 GCA_036723545.1 Beijerinckiaceae bacterium | reverse complement strand
CACGCAAAGCCAGCACAAATGAACGGGCCAGCGCATCCACCACCTGCATCAGCGCCGGACGGGCCATAAATCCATTGACCGGCGGCAAGGCCTCATAGGACTGCACCAGCGCCCTGATCACCTCAAGGTGCTGATTCGTGATGAAAAACAACATGCTCACACTCAAACTGGCCAAGGTGGCCAGCGCCGGAACCGAACCCTCCTCGCTGATCTGCACGGTAAAGGCATTGGCCATGCCAATGGCATTGGCGGCCAGCACGAAGGCCATTTCCAGCCCCATGAAAAAATACCGCGCTGTCAGGCCGATCAGCCCGCCAATGGCGCATTCCGACAGCAGCAGACCGAAACGCAGCTCATCCGCCTGCCCCGCAACCACCGGCCCGACCAGCACAGACAGGCGCATATACAAAGCCAGCGAGAGCGACAGACACACAAACAGCCGGATCATCACCGGCACGCGCGGCGAGCTGAAGCCGGGCATCAGCATCAGGCAGGTGCCGATACGGCAGAAAATGGCAAAGCCGCGAAAAAGCGGGTCAAGCAGCGCCTCATTCATGAAATCGTTCCCAGCATCTGGGTTGTGATGCCGCGCGCAATTTCAAGCTGCGACAAGACCGAAAGATTGGGGAACAGCCGCTCAATGATCATGCGCACATAGGGGCGGGCATCGGCAGCGGTGACGAGCACAAATGCGTCACCCTGATCCATTTTTTGCCGGATGACGGTGGAGGCCTCCTGACTGAACTGCTCAACGAGGCGCGGATCAAGATCAAATTCGACAATATCGCCCCGATTGTCGCGCTTCAGGCTTTGGCGGAAGGCCAAATCCCAGCGGTTGCCCAGCCGCAGAATTTTCAGCACGCCGCCATCCACCAGATCCCCGCAGAGCTGCGCCGCCATGCGCATCCGCACATGTTCAACAATCTGCTCGGAGCGGCGGACATGCGGGGCAATTTCAGCAATGGCTTCCAGCAGCAGCGAGAAGTTACGGATCGAGACCCGTTCGGCCAGCAACAGTTTGATCACGGCCTGCAGGCCCGAATAGGAAATATGTGTGGGGATGATATCATCCACCAGACGCCGGTATTCGGGTTCAAGCTGGTCAATCAGATTGCGCAGATCCTTATAGGAAAACAGGCGGCTTAAGTTTTGCCGGATCAGCTCGCTCAAATGCGTCAGAATAACCGATGTATTGTCCACACCCTCAAAATTCTGACGCCGCAATTCGCCTTTCAGCGCGGGGGGCACCCACATGGCCTGCATTCCAAACGCCGGATCGCGGGTCATGTCACCGGCAATATCCGGCTTTGGCCTGTCACCGATCAGCACCAGCAATTCGCCGATCCGCATGGACTGCTGGCTGACCATCGTGCCATGAATCCGGATCTCGTAGGATTTGGCCGGCAAGGTGATGGAATCGGTGAGGGCGATTTCCGGAATGACAAAACCATAGGTTTTCGCAAATTTTTTACGCATTTTGGTCATGCGGCTGGCAATATCGGCGCGTTGCGGCAAAACCTGTAGCGCAAGCTGCTTGCCAAGGCACAGCTCAATATCCGGCGTGCGCAAATGCGCGTTCAGGGACTCGCGCGAACCGGCCTGTTCTTTTGTCTGCGCATCCTGACGGATTTTCTCCTCATCGGCCTGCGCCAATGCCTGTCTGCGCGGCACTGTATAAGCCACAAAGGCCAATATTCCGGCCAGGGTGCCAAAGGGCAGAAAGGGCAGGCCCGGCACCAGCGCAAACATCATCATCAGAATGGATGCCGCATAAAGCGCACGCGGATAATTGACAAGCTGGTCAATCACGGCCTTTTCCGCCGAGCCGCGTGTGCCGCCCTTGGACACCAGCAGACCGGCCGCCAGCGAAACAATCAGCGCCGGAATTTGTGAGACCAGAC
>DAIMHB010000485.1:0-1912 GCA_036723545.1 Beijerinckiaceae bacterium | reverse complement strand
CGACAATATCAATATAGCCGGAAGCCTCCCATGCCGCGCGGCCAATGAACAAACCGTCAATCGCAGGCTGGCGGATCAAATCGGCGCAGTTGCCGGAATTGACGCTGCCGCCATAGACAACATTCAGCGTGTCGCCGGTGATCTCCGCACACAGGGATTTGATCATCATATGTTGGCGATTGGCAAAATCAGGATCAGCCGGAATCCCCCCCTCGCCAATGGACCAGACAGGCTCATAGGCAAAGATAATCTTGTCCCGCACCGCTTGTCCCACAAGGCTCAGAGCGGCGCGCACCTGTATCGCCAATGCGTCTGCGGTGCGCCCCGCATTATAGTCCTCGCGCGTATCGCCGATACATACCAGCGCCAGCAAGCCATGATCCACCGCTGCCTTGACCTTGAGGGCCACAGTGGTATCGGTTTCCCCGAAATGCGTGCGCCGCTCGCTATGGCCAAGCTCGACCATTGTTGCGCCGCAATCCTGAATCATTGGGGGTGAAATTTCGCCTGTCCATGCCCCTGCATCGCACCAGTGCATATTCTGCGCGCCAATTTTGACCTGAGTGCCAAGCAGCGCCCGCGCTACGTCGGCAATATAGGGAAAAGGCGGGATGAGAAAAGGCTGCACCTTTTGGGTATGGGCCACATGCGAGGCGGCAATGGCTGCGGCATAGTCTTGCGCCTGTGCCCGCAGCTTGTTCATTTTCCAGCTTGTACCGATCCAGGGTAATGTCATGTGAGTGCTCCTATTCCGGCTGGCCGACATCAATGAATGGCCGCCAGAAGGCCACCGATTCGCGGATCATCGGCACCACATTGCGATCTGCCGGTTCGCGCTCACGAAAGGCAAATTCCATACACAGTTCATTGTCTGTGCCGCCACCTGCGCGCAAACTATCCAGCAATTTCAGCGGCTCAATTCGGCCATTTTGATTATATTCAGCCGTGAAAGGCCAATGCCCGCCCTTATTGAGCGAACTTTGTTTGATGTGGATAATGGGCGAACGCGCGGCAAAGGTCTTGGCCCAGACATAAGGATCGGTGTCATCCGGGTTGGGCGAGGTCACATCGCCGTGGTCAATATCCACCATCACCTTGAGCGGTATGGCAAGATCGGCAGCGTCCAGCCAGTCCTGTAAGTGTGCGGTTTCGGCGATGGTATGACCCAGCTCGCGCCCGACCGACATCGGCTCCCAGAACATCGACGTCAATCCGCGTTTTGCGCCATAGTCGGCCACCCGCTGCCAGCAGGCCAGCGCCTCCTCTAAGCAGGTCTGCCGTCGTATCGGGTCATCAAAATCAGCATAGGTCAGAATGGCATATTGCGAACCTATGGTCGGGCAGCCCAGCTCGGCGGCAATATCGACAAGGCCCTTGAACCATTCAACATAATAGGCGCGCACATCGGCATCCGGATGGCCAAAATGGTTGAGGCGGCCATAGGGACCGGTCATAACGGATGTGATCCGCACGTTATGGCGGGCGCACTGTGCGGCCATGTCTGCTGTAAGGCGGCGCACCACAGCGCGCGGCCAGGCCGGATTGATGAATTCATTGGTCAGCTGAACATAGCCAATGCCAATATCCGTGGCGATGGTGTCGATCAGCTTACGCGGCGTCACAATCCGGTTCATAAAGGGATTGGTGGCGACAGAAAGACGAAAGCTCATGGGCTGAACGCTCCTTTGTGTCAGGATGTTTTGCCATATTTGGCTTCCACCTGGCCAATGGCCTCGACATTGCTGGCGGACGGCCCTTTCGGATCAAAAAACGAGGCCAGATAGGTGTCGACAATGGCTTTGGCCAGTTCCGGCCCGATCACCCGCGCACCCATCGTGATAATCTGCGCATCATTGGATTTGGCGGCCCGCTCGGCGGAATAGGTGTCGTGTGTCAGAGACGCACGAATTCC
>DAIMHB010000484.1:0-1917 GCA_036723545.1 Beijerinckiaceae bacterium | reverse complement strand
ATAACCGGCATTGCCATTGACCGCGTCAAGCGCAGCCTGAGCCGCCTTCTTGGCTTCGTCTGTTGTTGCAGCGGCCAGAGCCTTGGCTGCATCACCAATCGCATCCGGACCAGCCCAGTACCAAACCGCATGCGCAATCGGGAAGTAAATGAATGTCACCCAGAGCAGCATGAAAATCACAACCGCCGAGAATTTCATACGCTCAGCAAAAGCACCAACAATCAACGCAGGTGTAATGCAGGCAAAGGTCATCTGGAAGGCCATATAGGCCAGTTCCGGCACAACCACACCATTGGAGAAGGTGGCGGCGGTGGCATTGACATCCACACCCCTGAGGAAGGCTTTGCCAAAATCGCCGATGAAGGCAACCGTGCTTGAACCCGCAGAACCGTTAAAGGCCAGCGAATAGCCGTAAAGCACCCAGACCACAGCAACCAGCGACACAATCATGAACACCTGGCTGAGCACGGACAGCATGTTTTTGGTGCGCACAAGCCCACCATAAAACAAAGCAAGGCCGGGAATGGACATCATCAGCACCAGCGCGGTCGAAACCAGCAGCCATGCGGTATCGCCCTTGTTGGGCACCAGTGCCGCCGCAGCCGCAGGGTCGGCCACAGCAGGCGCCGCTGCGGGCACAGCATCAGCCGCATAGGCGGCCCCCATAAGTAGCGCCATGCCCAGTGCAGGCAGAAGCGGCTTTAAAACCTGTGTCAATTTCATGTTCGGGAACTCCGCAAGTGTGTAAATTAAAGGGCTTCGGAATCTGTTTCACCTGTGCGGATGCGCACAGCCTGCTCCAGCGGGGTCACAAATATCTTGCCGTCGCCAATCTGGCCGGTGCGCGCCGCCGAGGTGATGGCCTCAATGGTCTGTGTCACCAGGGCACTGTCCACGGCCACTTCGATTTTCAGTTTGGGCAGAAAGCTGACGGCATATTCCGCGCCGCGATAAATTTCTGTATGACCTTTCTGGCGGCCATAACCCTTCACCTCGGTTACAGTAAGACCATGCACACCGATGGAGGTGAGCGCATCCCGCACCTCCTCCAGTTTGAATGGCTTGATAACGGCCATGACAATTTTCATTTCTGACTCCTTCTTGAACCGACCGCCTGAACATCACCGCACGCCTCTGGGCCGCCCGGCTGCCATCATGTTTTCGCTCGGCATGGCACATGCCAAGCGTTACAGATTGTTTCTTTCAAGATATGTGCCAACTCGCGGATCAAAGGCCATTGATCGAGATTTTTATATATCTGCGGGAGAATTGGCCGGATTTTGGGCACAAATGGACAGGAATATTGATAGCTCTAAAATGTGATTATTTTTTAGGCAGAAAATAATGCCTAAAAATTAAGCAATATTAATTTAAATCTGCCGAATGAGGCCTTCCTGAGCCACAGAGGCAATCAGGCGGCCATCCTGCGCATAAATTAAACCGCGGGTCAGTCCGCGGGCGCCGGAGGCATTCGGGCTGTCCTGCGTAAAAAGCAGCCATTCATCGGCGCGAAACGGGCGGTGAAACCACAAAGCATGGTCAAGACTGGCCGCCTGCAAGCCCGGCTGAAACAATGAGCGCCCATGCGCAACCAGCGCGGCATCCAGCAGAGACATGTCTGATAAATAGGCAAGAATGGCGCGGTGCTGGCGGGCATCCGCGCCCATCGGGCCGGAGGCCCGCATCCAGATGGCCTGACGTGCATCAGACAAGGGCCGCCCTAAATAGCGGTCCAGCGAGGTTGGACGCAGCTCAATCGCACTTTCCTGCGTAAAATAAGCCCGAACCTGTGGCGGCAACAGGTCGCCATACGCCTGAAGTGAGTCCTGCAATGAGGGCAACTGATCCGGCATGGGCACATCCGGCATGGCAAACGCATGGTCGAAGCCCGGCTCCTCACTTTGAAACGATGAAAAC
>DAIMHB010000483.1:0-1920 GCA_036723545.1 Beijerinckiaceae bacterium | reverse complement strand
GTCATGGGCAGCGATAAAAGGTTGGAGGCGTGACTTTGAACCGGATAAAGAGCGCCCAGCGCCGCCCCTGCCAGTAAGTGTGCCGCCAGACGGGGGCGCCCAAGCTGCGGCCACCGGCCCCAAAATTTCGGGCGAACCGTGTTGCGGGAGGGTTGCGGACAGGATTCAGCGGCGTTTGTGCGCTTTATCCGGGTCATAATATGTCTTTCCTGTTCCACTGCGCCATCATACTTGGCTATTTAACTATATTAATCAGCATGTTGCCTGATTATTTACGCATGGGCAGCACGGGCAGGCCATCCTCTGCCCTTGTGCCGAATCACTGCACTTTAACCTTGTTTTGACTCCGGCTGAAAGTGGTTAATAAAAGGAAAACGCCTTCGCGGAGAATATCCCGAAGGCGTTGCATTTATGTCCTATATATAGTGGCTGTTAACCATATAAGCCACTAATCAATAACGATAATGCTCCGGCTTGAAGGGGCCGCTTTCCGCCAGGCCGAGATATTTGGCCTGTGTTGCGGTGAGTTCGGTCAGTTTCACGCCAATTTTGGCCAGATGCAGCTTGGCGACCTTTTCATCGAGGTGCTTGGGCAGAGTATAAACATTTTTGCCATATTCGCCCTGCTTGGTCCAGAGTTCGATCTGGGCCAGTGTCTGGTTGGTGAAGGAGGCCGACATCACAAAGCTGGGGTGGCCGGTGGCATTGCCAAGATTCACCAGGCGGCCTTCGGAGAGAAGGATGATGCGTTTGCCATCGGCAAATTCGACTTCATCCACCTGTGGTTTGACATTGTGCCACTTGTTGTTGCGCAGGGCTCCGACCTGAATTTCCGAGTCAAAATGACCGATGTTGCAGACAATGGCGCGGTCTTTCATGGCACGCATATGGTCAAGGGTGATGACATCGACATTGCCGGTGGCGGTGACGAAAATATCGGCACGGGGCGCGGCATCGTCCATAGTGGTGACTTCATAGCCTTCCATCGCCGCCTGAAGCGCGCAGATCGGATCCACTTCCGACACCATAACGCGGCAGCCGGCATTGCGCAGCGATGCCGCCGAGCCTTTGCCGACATCGCCAAACCCGGCCACCATCGCCACCTTGCCCGCCATCATCACATCTGTGCCCCGGCGAATGCCGTCCACCAACGATTCACGGCAGCCATAGAGATTGTCGAATTTCGACTTGGTGACTGAATCATTGACGTTAATGGCCGGCCAGAGCAGCTTGCCCTCTTTCGCCATAATATAAAGGCGATGCACGCCGGTGGTGGTTTCCTCGGTCACACCCTTGATGGCGGCGCCATTGCGGCCATACCAGCCCGGCTTGGCTTTGAGTTGCGCCTTGATCGCGGCATAAAGAACCTCTTCCTCTTCATTAGAGGCGGTGTCCAGAAAGGCCACGTCGCCGCTTTCGGCGCGCATTCCCAGATGAATCAGCATGGTGGCGTCGCCGCCATCATCGAGGATCATATTGGGCGTGCCGCCATCCGCCCAGTCAAAAATGCGGTGGGTGTAGTCCCAGTAATCGACAAGGCTCTCGCCCTTGATGGCGAACACCGGCGTGCCCGAAGCGGCAATGGCGGCGGCGGCATGATCTTGCGTTGAATAAATATTGCAAGAGGCCCAGCGCACATCGGCGCCCAGCGCTTTGAGTGTTTCAATTAGCACGGCGGTCTGGATGGTCATGTGCAGCGAGCCGGCAATGCGCGCGCCTTTGAGCACCTGCGCCGGGCCATATTCGGCGCGGGTGGCCATCAGCCCCGGCATTTCCGTTTCCGCAATCGCAATTTCCTTGCGGCCCCAGTCCGCCAGCCCAATATCCTTGATGACATAATCATGCGCCATGTGTCAGTCCCGCTGTTCAAGTTGAATAAATGTCCAAAGCTGTCATTAACAGACCCTGTCGCAATAAGCA
>DAIMHB010000482.1:0-1931 GCA_036723545.1 Beijerinckiaceae bacterium | reverse complement strand
TTTTTCAAAATCTCGCCACGCTCTTAACTGGCTATCGAATCTTCCAGCGAGACCTGCCCCTGCTCCAGACGCGCGACAATGGTCTCCAGCTCTCTGAGAGCCTCCTCAAAGGAAATATGCTTCAGACCGGCATCAGCCGGTGTCATGCTTGGTGCGCTCAAAGTCTCAACCCCGTGCAAGTTAAGACCCCTGTTTAGTATGTTCCCAAGCCCATGTGAAGCAGAACCCGCGCTGCGCCCAAGAATATTACGGCCCCACGCAAGCGTCGGTGCTGTTCAGAACTGCAGGGTTTTATGAACGATGAGCAAATCCAGCCGCTGGCGCAGGGTTTCAATCGTCTGGTTCAGATCAAGAATCTTTTTGGCCAGACGCGCATTTTCCGCCAGCGCCAGATCCCGCTGCTTTTCCGGGCTCTGGTCGTCAGTCAGCCCGACTATGGTCGATTCGGCCGTCAAAAATTCAACGCCCATCTCATTGCCATTGCGCCAGCGGATAATGCCGCCGGTGACATTTGGACGTTTGGGAATGTGAAGATCAAAGGTTTCCGGAAGCGGCACTTTCTTCTGGATCACCAATCTGGCGCCCGTCTCTGAAACCTCACGCAATATACAGGGCTCACGAAATGCCCCATTGGCAAAGCTGACCTCGCCAGCCAGCATACACCGAAAACGCTCTTTACGATTGACCAGTGACATGTGCTCAACTCTCGGCCCAGTTCTGACATGAGTATAGACCGCAGGTGAGTAAATTTTTTATGTAACCAAACCCATTATAAAGGTAAAACTGTTGTTTTTTTCACTGTCCGCAAGGCAAGCGTGGTTTGCAGCCTTGAAACACCCGGTAATTGAGTCAGAATTTCTGTATGAATACGCTCGAAATCCGTTGAATCCCGATACACAACACGCACCATATAATCTGCGGAACCAGCCAGAAGATAAACCTCCAGAATTTCAGGACACCGCGCCGCCGCCGTTTCAAACGCATCCAGCGCGGCACGGCCCTGCTGATCCAGCGTCACCAGCACAAAAGCCACGCCGCGCAAGCCCGCGCGCAGCGGATTGAGCAGCATGACATAACCGGAAATATATTCGGCCTCCTCCATCAGCCGCACACGGCGCAGGCAGGCCGAGGGCGAGAGATGCACCCGCTCGGCCAGTTCGGCATTGGTCAGGCGGCCATCGCGCATCAGCTCCCGCAAAATCGCACGATCAATGGTGTCAGGTTCAAAATGTTGCATAAAATATCTATATATTAAATTTTATTCGCAGAACATGCTAAAAATGTGATTTCAGGCGCATATGTTTAGCAAGACATTGCGCAGAATTTAGGCGAATCTTCTCTAGCCAAATCCAAGGGGAGACAATCATGAAAATCGGCGTGCCAAAAGAAATCAAAAACAACGAATTCCGCGTCGGCCTGACGCCCTCATCCGTCGCCGAACTGGTGCATCACGGCCATGCCGTCAGCGTTGAAACCGGCGCAGGCGAAGGCTCTGGCCTGTCCGATGCCGAATATATCGCCGCCGGCGCCACAATCGTGGCCGATGCCGAAACCGCTTTTGCACAGGATATGGTTGTGAAGGTGAAGGAGCCCCTCAGCATTGAGCGCAAACGCCTGAAAAAGGGGCAGGTTCTGTTCACCTACCTGCATCTTGCGCCGGACGCCGAGCAGACCCATGACCTGATCGCCTCGGGTGCCACCTGCATCGCCTATGAAACCGTGACATCGCCCTTTGGCGGCCTGCCTCTCCTCACGCCCATGTCGGAAGTTGCGGGGCGTCTTGCGCCGCAGGTCGGGGCTCATGCGCTGGAAAAGGCGGCAGGCGGGCGCGGCATTCTGCTGGGCGGCGTGCCCGGGGTTCCGGCTGCCGAAGTGGTGATTCTGGGCGGCGGCGTCTCCGGCACCCATGCGGCCACCATCGCCTTGGGCAT
>DAIMHB010000481.1:0-1940 GCA_036723545.1 Beijerinckiaceae bacterium | reverse complement strand
GGCCAAGGGAGGGCAGTTCCCGCGCTGTGATGCCCTTGGCGAGGCCGGTGGGGTCGTCGGTGAAACAGATAAACTCAAACGGGCGGCGCATGTTGCGCTTCACAGCCGCATACAGCACATTGACATAATCGACGGGGAATTTGGTGCCCCATTTCATACAGACGATTCTGTTCATAGTTGTGGATTTTTCCTCGCCCTGCCTCTCTCCCTCCTTTGTGCTCAGGATGACGGGGAGAGGGAATTGGTTTTATTCTTCCGGCACAAATCTCATGGCTGCACCATTCATGCAATAGCGCAGGCGGGTGGGGGCGGGGCCGTCGTTGAACACATGGCCGAGATGGCCGTGGCAGCTGGCGCAATGCACCTCTGTGCGCACCATGCCGTGGCTGGTGTCGATGGTGGTTTCCACAGCGCCGGGAAGCGGGTCCCAGAAGCTGGGCCAGCCGCTGCCTGACTCAAATTTGGTGGTGGAGGGGTAAAGCGGCGTGCCGCACCCTGCGCAGAGAAATGTGCCATTGCGGTGCTCATGCAGCAGCGGGCTGGTGCCCGGCCGCTCGGTGGCATGTTCGCGCAGCACGCAAAAGGCCATATCATCGAGTTCGGCTTTCCATTCGGCTTCGGATTTTTTCACTTCGGTCATGGCAGATCTCCTTGGGTGCGGTCAATATAGACAGGTTTATATGAAATTGGCGAGCCTAATTGTCTTTATGGCGGCGTTGGCTATGGTGCTGAATTGTAAGTCCATGAGAATCAATATGCCCTTTTTCACCCATAATGGTGTTCGCCTTGCTTATCTCGATGCACCGGCCATCGGGGTTGATCTGCATGAGCCGATTTTGCTCATTCACGGCTTTGCCTCAAATCATGTCATCAACTGGGCGTCAACGCTCTGGGTCAAAACCCTCACCGAGTCGGGGCGGCGGGTGATTTCCATCGACAATCGCGGCCACGGCCAAAGCGACAAGCTCTATGCGCCGGAAGATTATTCCACCCAGATTATGGCGGCGGATGCTCTGGCCCTGATGGACCATCTCGGCCTCGCGCGCTTTGACGTGATGGGCTATTCGATGGGCGCGCGCATCAGCGCCTTTCTTACAGCTTCGGCACCCCCCCGCGTGCGCGGGCTGATTATCGGCGGGCTTGGCCATTATCTGATCGAGGGGGGCGGGCTATCCACCCGCATTGCCGAGGCGATGGAAGCCCGCTCTTTGGATGATGTCACCGAGCCGACGCAGCGGATGTTTCGTAAATTTGCCGAAAGCACCAAAAGCGACCTGCGGGCGCTGGCCGCCTGCATCCGTGGCTCACGTCAGAAACTGGCGCCGGAACTGGCGGCCCGCCTGACCTGTCCGGTGCTGGTGGCGGTGGGCACAACCGACGCCGTGGCCGGTGATGGCCAGAAGCTGGTGAATGTTCTGCCCCATGCGCAACTTCTGCCCATTCCGGGGCGGGATCATAATCTGGCCGTGGGGGACAAGGTCTATAAAGCCGGCGTTCTGGCGTTTCTGGCGCAGCGCCCCTGATGATGTTTTACCTGAACTGCGGTGGCTTTTGCTGAGTCTTGTGAATCGCTTGCGGGCAAAGCCTCACAGTGTGATTCAAGCTGTTAAAGTTTTGAATCATCAGGTGTCTCATAAAATATACTGAACAGGTTAATGGCCGGTAAAGCGGGGCGGGCGTTTGTCGAGAAAGGCTGTGCGGCCCTCGACATAGTCGGCGCTGTCATAACAGGCGGCGGCCAGCGCTTCGGCGGTCTGCGCATCGGCGGCGCCGGGCAGGCCGGCTGCGTGGTGAATGGCGGCCTTGGCGGCTTTGATGGTCAGAGGGGCATTGGCGGCAATGGCCTGAGCCATTTCAGCGAGTTGCGCCTCGAAGGTCTCGGGCGTGAAAATGCGGGCGAGAAAGCCGATGCGCTGGGCTTCCTCAGCTTTGAAGCGGCG
>DAIMHB010000480.1:0-1944 GCA_036723545.1 Beijerinckiaceae bacterium | reverse complement strand
GGCCCATAGGCGGCGGTGCAATGGCGCGGGTTTGCGCGGCGCGATCCAGCGCGCCATAAAGCGGCACCACATCCATGGCAGGATCCCGAATCCGCTCATTGAGAAAGGCCGCCAGACGGGTAATCTCGCCCTGTCCGGGCATGAACACCAGAACCGACCCTTCCTGCTCCTGCACAGCGGCCAGCACAACCCTGCCCACCTGCTCCTCCAGCCGCATCTGCGGGTCATAGCCTTTATAGAGAGTGGTGACGGGAAAGGCCCGCCCTTCCGAGTGCAGCACCGGCGCATCGCCCAGCAGCGAGGCCACACGCGCACCATCCAGCGTGGCCGACATCACCAGAATGCGCAACTCCTCACGCAGTCCCGCCTGCGCATCCAGCGCCAGCGCAAGGCCAAGGTCAGCATCCAGCGAGCGCTCGTGAAATTCGTCAAATATCACCGCCGACACGCCGTCGAGCGCCGGATCATCAAGAATCATCCGCGTGAACACGCCTTCGGTGACAATTTCGATACGGGTGGCGGCGGAAACCAGCGTTTCCATACGCACCCGCAAGCCGATGGTCTGGCCGAGGCGCTCGCCCAGACTTTCCACCATACGCATGGCGGCGGCGCGGGCAGCCAGACGCCGCGGCTCCAGCATCAGAATTTTGCCGCTTTGCCAGTGTGCATCCAGCAGCGCCAGCGGCACGCGCGTGGTTTTGCCAGCCCCCGGCGGGGCCACCAGCACAGCGCGCGGCGCAGCATCAAGCGCCGCCGTCAGGGCGGGCAGCACATCATCAATCGGCAGGGAGGTCTCGAATTTCACCTCATTCTTATGCCGCAAGCGCCCCCGCAGCGCAAGATTCGAACCGAACCCCCTGCCACGCTCTATTTTCGCCATGTCATGCGATTGACAAATGCCTGACATTTGCCAAGACTATGGAACGTTCCAAACAGACTCCGGTTTCCGGATCATGCGGAACACAAAAATAAATCCGGCTCAACCGGAGTTTCAGGGCGGATTGCAGGACGGACACATATTATGACTGCCCCAGGCAGAGGTGACACACGCGCCACCATCATCGACATAGCCCGGCTGGCCGGCGTTTCAAAATCAACCGTGTCTCTGGTGTTGAAAAATTCACCTATGGTGAAAGAGGAAACCCGCGCCCGTGTTGAGGCCGCCATGGGCGAGGTGGGCTATGTCTATAATAGGGCTGCGGCAAATTTACGCATGGCCCGTTCCAATTTCGTCGGCATGATCATTTCCGACCTGATGAACCCGTTTTTTTCCGAAATGGCCGCAGGCATAGAGGAGGCGCTGTACCGCGCCGGATATGTGCCGATTCTGGCCAATACCAATGAAGACCCGCAGCGTGAGGCGCGGGTGCTGCAATCCATGCGCGAGCAGGGCGTGGCCGGCATCATCATTTCTCCCACCGGCCTCACCGATGCCGATTCACTGGCCGAGTTCCGCCATAGTCATATTCCTGTGGTTTCAATAGCGCGGCGCATGAACGGAGCGCATCTGGCCTATATCGGGCAGGACAATGTCAACGGGGCCTTTCTGGCCACGCAATATTTGCTTGAGCTGGGCCATAAAACCATTGCCTTTCTGGGGGGCACAGCTTCGGCGGCCACCCAGCGCGAACGGTTGCAAGGCTACAGGCTGGCGCTGGATGCCGCAGGTCTGGCCTTTGCGCCTGACCTTGTGTTTGAGGCCATGCCCACCCGCATGGGCGGACGGGACGCCGCCCGCGCCATGCTGGCCAGTCAATGCGGGGCCACTGCGGCACTCTGTTTCAATGATATTGTGGCCTTCGGCGTCATTCATGCGCTGGCTGATCAAGGCATTGAAACCGGACGTGATTTTTCGGTGATCGGCTTTGACAATATTGCCGAAAGCGCGTTTCACCGCCCGCCCCTGACCACCATCGCTGCCCATACGCGCATGATGGGCGAGCA
>DAIMHB010000479.1:0-1948 GCA_036723545.1 Beijerinckiaceae bacterium | reverse complement strand
GGAGGTCAATGCCGATTACCGCCTTTACCGCGATGAAGACCCTTACGGCAATATTACCCATATTTTTTCCATCGAGGGGCCGATCGAAACCCTGCGCGTGCTGGTGGAAGGCGAGGTGGACACCCGCAACACCAGCGGCGTCATCAAAGCCACAGCCGAGCGTCTGCCCATGCCGCTCTGGCTGCGTGAAACATGGCTCACCCATGCCGATCAGCATATAAAAATGTTTGCACTGCGCATTGCGGCGGGCGAAGGTGGTGCGATTTTGCCGTTTCTTCATGCGCTCAACCATGCGGTTTTTGCAAAAATAAAGCTGGATACGCAAAAAGCCTCACCGCTGCGCTCCGCCAGTGAGGCCTTTGCCGCCAAAGCCGGAGAGGCTGCCGATCTGGCGCAAATTTTCGTCAGCGCCTGTCATGCTGTAAAAATTCCGGCCAGACTCATCTCCGGCTATTGCTTCAATGCGGAAATCAAAGCAGAAGACAGAAGTCATTGCTGGGCCGAGGCACATGTGGCAGGGCTGGGCTGGATCGGCTTCGACCCCACCCGCAATATGAGCACAACGGATCATTATATCCGTGTGGCCTGCGGCCTGGATATAACGGATGTGACACCCATCCGCGGGGCAAAAGTCGGCGGCTGTGATGGCCGTGTGGAAGAAGATGTGCAGGTGGCCGCCGGCCGTATGCTGATAGATGAATAAAGGGAGCTGAATGTGACCTATTGTGTGGGTTTGCTGGTTAAGGACGGTCTGGTGATGCTGGCAGATACCCGCACCAATGCCGGGCTCGACAATATTTCAACCTTCCGCAAGCTGCATGTGTTTGAACGTGCAGAAGAAAAGCTGATGGCGGTGGCCACAGCCGGCAATCTGGCCTTCACACAGGCGGTCATTTCCTTTCTGCGCGAGGGCGTCGAATTGGGCGGCAAAATGCAAACTCTGCTCGACCAGCCCAATATGTTCAAGGCCGCGCAATTCATTGGCGAAGTCATCCGCCATGTCTATCGCACTGACGGCCCCGCACTGGAGCAGACCGGCGCCTCACTCGATGTCTCCATGCTGTTTGGCGGGCAGATGCCCGGCCAGCCGCCCCGGCTGTTCATGCTCTATCGCGCCGGAAATTTTATCGAGGCCACCAGCGACACGCCCTATTTGCAAATCGGCGAGCATAAATATGGCAAGCCGATTCTCGACCGCGCCATACGCCACACCACCGACCTTTATGACGGGCTGAAACTGGCCCTGATTTCGATGGATTCCACCATGCGCTCCAATTTGGGCGTCGGCCTGCCGCTGGATGTGGTGATGCTGCGCGACGGCCAGACCGGCTGGGAACTCAGCCGCCGGATTGACGCGGGAGACAATTATTTTCATGACCTGTCCGAGCGCTGGTCGGCGGCCTTGCGTCAGGCGCATAATAATATTCCCCGCCCGCCCTATGGGCAGACATAATTATTCCATAACCCCCGCCCGCGCTTTCACCACCTTGTAATAGGCCCATAAAAGCCGCGCCGCCACCGCCCGATAAGGCTGCCAGTCTTTGGCCAGCGCCGCCATGTGGCGGCTGTCTGGCCGCTGCGCAAGGCCAAACACCATGCGCATGGCCTCCTGCAAGGCCAGATCACCCACCGGCCATATATCCGGATGGCCCAGACAAAACAGCAAAAACACATCTGCCGTCCAGGGGCCTATGCCTTTGATCGACACAAGGGCCTGATGCGCCTCTGTGGCCGGCACATGCGCCAGATGGGCAAGATCAAGCGTTCCGGCCACCAGCGCATGGCTCAGCGCTGTCAGGCTGCGGATTTTGGGTGCGGACAGGCCGCAGGCCCGCAATGTTTCATCACCCGCAGTCAGAATATCTTGAGGAACGAGGGACTCAAACCTTGCCTTCACCCGCGCAAAAATGGCATTGGCGCTGGCCACCGACACCTGCTGTGAAATGAT
>DAIMHB010000478.1:0-1963 GCA_036723545.1 Beijerinckiaceae bacterium | reverse complement strand
CGCATATGCGCGCATCAGGGCGGCGGTTATAAGCGGCCAGACCATCCCGAAACGCCTGAAAAAAACCGGCCAGCCGCTCCACATTCAGCCCGCGGTAAATATCGGTGAGGGCGCGCGACATGGCAATACGGTTTTCCAGAGCATAGCCCGCACCCGACGGTGCCTGTGTGCGGTCGCCCAGCACCCACCAGCGCCCGTCCGGCCCGCGGCCCAGATCCACCGCATAAAGATGAAGATGCGACCCGCTGACCGGATGAACCCCCACCATGGGGCGCAAAAATTCCGGACTGCCGGCAATGACCGCAGCGGGCAGGATACCGTCCCGCACGAGCTGTGCCGAACCATAAGCATCGGCCAGCACATGCTCAATCAGCCCGGCGCGCTGAACCAGACCGGCTTTGAGCCTGTCCCATTCCTGCGCACCCAGCAGCAGCGGAATATGCGACAGGGGCCAGACCCGTTCCGACCCCGCCGGATCATCATAGACGCGGTAAAACACGCCCGAGTCACGCAGGTTGCGGTCGGCGGCGGCAAAGCGGCGTCCGGTTTCATCCGGCCCTAATGCCGCAATCGACTGCAAAAAATCCCACCACTGCGGACGCACATGGCCATCTGCGTCCATCATTTCATCATAAAAGCCCTGTATCGGCGCATAATTTTGAATCAGCCAGTCCATATTGGCCGGATGATGAACGGATTGCGCCGGTGACTGTCCTGATGTGTGCTGCATATTTCATCATAACCCGGCAGGGCGGCGCAGGTCGAGTGTTGTCGGAAAATCCGGATTAATATTCAGCGGCGGAATGTCGATTTTGCCCGGTGTATGGCCGTGATCCTGAAACCGCGCCAGACGCCGCGCCTCAGCCTCATAGGAATTGACCGGAAAAGCGTCATAGGAACGCCCGCCCGGATGGGTGACATGATAAACGCAGCCCCCCAGCGAGCGGGCGTTCCACAGGTCCACCAGATCAAAGGTCAGGGGCGCCTGCACCGGAATATTCGGATGCAGGCCATTGGGCGGTTGCCAGGCCTTGAAGCGCACACCGGCCACATATTCGCCGCGCGCACCCGTGGCGGTGAGCGGCACCCGCCGCCCATTGCACAACACCGCATGGCGGTTGGGGTTCATGCCCTCAAGGCGCACCTGAAGCCGCTCGACTGCGGAATCGACATAACGCACCGTGCCACCTGCCGAGCCGCTTTCGCCCAGCACATTCCACGGCTCCAGCGCCTGACGGATTTCCAGCTTGACGCCGCCATGCGCCACCTCGCCAAACACAGGAAAACGGAATTCGCGCTGCGCCTCAAACCACAGCGGGTCAAGCTGGTAGCCGGAACCTGCGAGATCATCCAGCACACTCAAAAAATCGTCCCAGATGAAATGCGGCAGCATATAGCGGTCATGCAGGCTGGTGCCCCAGCGCGTGAGTGTGCCCGACAACGGGTTTTTCCACAGATGCGCGATCAGCGCCCGCACCAGCACCTGCTGCGCCAGACTCATACGCGCATGGGGCGGCATTTCAAAACAGCGCATCTCGACAAGACCCAAGCGTCCGGTTGAAGAGTCAGGCGAATAGAGCTTGTCGATACACAGCTCGACGCGGTGCGTATTGCCGGTGACATCGGTCAGCAGATTGCGAAACAGCCTGTCCACCAGCCAGGGCGGCGGCGCAAGACCCTCCCCAGACTTTGGCACCTGCGCCATGGCAATTTCCAGCTCGTAAAGCGAGTCATGGCGTGCCTCATCAATGCGCGGGGCCTGCGAGGTCGGGCCAATAAACAGGCCGGAGAAAAAATAAGACATTGAGGGGTGACGTTGCCAGAACAGAATCAGGCTTTTCAGAAGGTCCGGACGGCGCAAAAACGGACTGTCCATGGGTGTCATGCCGCCCACAACCACATGATTGCCGCCGCCCGTGCCGGTGTGGCGGCCATCATTCATGAATTTTTCGGCACCCAGCCG
>DAIMHB010000477.1:1124-1966 GCA_036723545.1 Beijerinckiaceae bacterium | reverse complement strand
CCCTGCTGCAGGTTGAGCAATTATCCCGTTCGCTTCAGGAGATGCAGCAGTCGCAGGATGCTGTTGATCAGCGCGCTCAGGCCACTCTGGCCGCCGTGCATGAGGTTCTGGCGAAGCTGACGGACCGGCTGGTGCTCATCGAGCAGGATCTGGCCGAGGTGAAAGACCATCCCGGTGCCGTGCCTGCCGCTCAAGTGCCACGTCCCAAGCCTGTGGTGGCACCTGCTATGCCGCGGGCGCAGGCCTTCACTGCAGGGCGTGCGACGGCACCCGCCGATAGTCTAGAGGAGGATGTCCTGCTGGAGCCGCGCGCCGGTGCCCGCGCCACGCATGGCAGTTCGGTTCCGGGTGTTGAGCCCGATGAGGCCTTGCATTTTCCGGCCAGGGACGACGAGGCCCCCGCGCAAAATGCGCATTCCACCAAAGCGGCTTTCATTGCCGCCGCACGCCGTGCGGTGCAAACAGCCGCGCAGTCCACGCAGGATGATTTTGACAGCATGTCCGACAATCTGGACATGCCGCTGAACCGCATCACTCCGGCCAGTCTGCTGGAGCGCGCCCGCGCTTTCGCGGAAAGCCGCAAACGGCCTCTGCTGCTGGGGCTGGCTGCGGTGATGATGGCTGTGTTGGGTATGCAACTGGCACGCAATATCAGCGTGAATGAGGCAGACCGGGCCGTTCCGCCGCCTGTAACTGTGACAGCGGCGCCGCAGTCCAATCCGGCTCCGGCCAAAACAATGGGTGATTCCACCGCCAAACCGGCCACACCGGACGCGATGCCCGCCGTGCGGATGATTTCGCCTGCCGCGAATCCGCCGCCTGAAACCAAAGCCCCCGATATG
>DAIMHB010000477.1:0-1114 GCA_036723545.1 Beijerinckiaceae bacterium | reverse complement strand
CCGAAGCGCCAGCGGTGCCGGACAATAAACCGGCACAGCCGCCCGCAGCCTCATCTCTCGCGCCGCCTGAGGCCCCTCCGGCCCCTGCCGTCAAGGGATTGCCGCCGGGGCCGTCCTCGCTCAATGATATGTCCGCCTCACCCTCGCGGTTTGTCAAAGGCGTGATGGCGCTCAATTCCCGCGGCTTTACAATGACGCGGCCTGAGGGGGCGTCCGGCCTTGCGGATGTTCCGGGGAAAGTTGGCGCGGTCTCGCAGCCGTCTTTTCCCTTGCAGGCCAATATAACCGCCCAGCCGAAACTTGAAACCATGCCCTCCGGCCTGATGGCTGCGGCGCAGGCTGGCAATGCGGCGGCTCAATATGAAATGGGGATGCGCTATCTGGATGGGCGCGGCGAGTTGCGTGACTTCAAAACAGCGGCCTTATGGTTTGAAAAGGCCGCCAGTCAGGGATTGGCGCCGGCGCAATACCGGCTTGGTGCTTTTTATGAGAAAGGTCTGGGCGTGACCCGTGATCTGGCAAAAGCCAAGACCTATTATGAACTGGCGGCCAAAAGCGGCAATCCCCGGGCCATGCACAATCTGGCCGTGCTGACGGCGGAAGGGGTGAATGGGTCATCGGATTATCCCAATGCCGTAAACTGGTTCCGTCAGGCCTCTGAATATGGCATTCGGGACAGTCAGTACAATCTGGCTGTGCTCTATGCCCGGGGCATTGGTGTCGCGCAGAATTTGACACAGTCCTACATCTGGTTTGCTCTTGCGGCGGCGCAGGGTGATGATGATGCAGCCCATAAGCGTGATGATGTGGCGGCCAGACTTGATGCCGCAAGCCTGCAATCGGCCCGCGCCAGCGTCAGCAGTTTTCACAGCCGGGTGGCTGATCCTGCGGCGGTGGACGTGATGACCCCTGCCGGTGGCTGGGAGACCTATGTGCCCAAATCCATCAACACCAGTGCGAATATCATGCCCACCGGCAAATTCCTCTAAACGGAATCAGCGGTCGGCACCCAGCATAACCACCAGACCGGGAACATCCACGCCCCTGTCCTTGCGGATAGACTGATGCGTGATGATGCGCGGGGTAAAGCCGTGATTCTGGCTCAGGTTAGATA
>DAIMHB010000476.1:0-1968 GCA_036723545.1 Beijerinckiaceae bacterium | reverse complement strand
GTATAATTGATCCGGGCCTGTTCGACGCCGGGCAGGTGGTGAAGCGCGGATTCAATTTTGGTGATACAGGCGGCGCAGGTAATATCCTCGACGGCAAAATCCATCATCGCGCTGCCATCACCATTGCGGCGAATATAATGGCTATAATCGCTGGACTCATTCATGGACTAATCCAGCGTGATGCGGTTATGGGAGATAAACATGGATTGTCCGTCCTGACTGGCCTCAAGATCCAGCGTCCAGCCACCCGCAGCCGCCTGAAGCTGGCCCTGATAATGGCCCGGCGCATCCTCAACCAGCACGACCTTCACATCGCGGCGCATATCGGCGGGTGCTTGCAGCTTTGTCACGACATTCAGGCCCGAAAGCGCAAGGCCTGCGGCATCTTTCAGCGTGGTTTCAACATGAACCAGTCCGTCAGCACCACGATGGGCAGAAACATCCACCGCCCAGTGACGCTGATCCTGCGCCTGAGCCGCTGTAATTTGAGTATTATAGGCCAGACCCACTTCATAGGGGTGATCGGCAATTTCGCCTCTGTGCGTTGTCAGGGCATAATAAACCATCAGAATATTGACCGACATGATCAGCCCAAAGCAGACGAGGAAAATGCCCAGAACGCGCCAGCCGGTCAGACGAAAACCGCCAGCCTTATAATCGGATGTTGCACCATATGACATGACAGGCTCCTGATGAGGACAAAGGTAAAATGATCAACCAGCATACAGACGCTTCAAGGCCCGTGCTTTAAGGCCCGCGGAAAAAATCCTTCACCTGCATGGTCTCCGCAGGGTTTAGATCTGTTGTGCTGATATTGGTGAGTTTGAATGTCAGCGCAATGGAGGCCATCGCCGGAAGTTCGGCCTTCGTGCTCACCAGCAGCCGCAATTCGCGGGTTCTGTCCGGCCCGACTTCGGCAATATCCTCGGCATTATCCGCGCCGATAATATCAATATGCGCGCCATCGAGACCCTCGACACTGAGCCTGTAGCGCTGCGTCGTGGATTTTTTATTGGAAATGCGCACCGTATAGGCATTGCGCAGCTCACCTGAAGACAGACGCACATAGACCGGATTGCGGTCATGAATCACACTCAGCCCCTCAGTTTTGCGGGTCAGCAGTGTATAGAGCATCAATCCGCCGATCAGCGCAATCAATACCGCATAAAGAATAGTGCGGGCGCGCACGAGCTTGTAGACTGCGGGCTTGCCCTCCTGCCGCCGCTTGATGTTGATGTCGGTGTCATAAGCGATCAGGCGGGTTTCACGCCCGATTTTGCTCATCACCGTGTCGCAGGCGTCGATGCACAGGCCGCACTGGATGCAGCCGAGGTTTGCGCCATCGCGAATATCCACACCCGTCGGACAGACCGCGACACATTGGTTGCAATCAATGCAATCACCGGCCAGTTCGCCCTCTGCCCGTAGCACATTGGCCTTTTTCAATGATGTGCGCGGTTCGCCGCGCTCATAGCGATAGGTGACATTCAGCGCGTTTTCGTCTGTCAGTGCCGCCTGTATGCGTGGCCAGGGGCACATATAGAGACAGACCTGCTCGCGCATGTGCCCGGCCAGCACATAGGTGGTGAAGGTCAGAATCCCAATCCAGACATAGGCAGCGGTCGGTGCCGTGAAATTGAGCAGACTTTTCACAAGCGTGGGCGCATCAGAAAAATACAGCACCCAGGCGCCGCCCGTCCACCAGGCAATCATCAGCCAGAGAAAATGCTTCAGGGCTTTGCGGGCAATGAGACTGGCTGTCCAGGGCGCAGCATCCTGCTGCATCCGGGCGCGGCGGTCACCCTCGACCCAGCGCTCGACGGCAAAAAACAGGTCGGTCCATACAGTTTGCGGACAGAGATAGCCACACCAGATGCGCCCCGCCAGAGCATTCATCAGAAACAGGGTCAATGCGGCCAAAATCAGCAGACCTGTGAGATAATAGACCTCTTGCGGCCAGATTTCGAT
>DAIMHB010000475.1:0-1969 GCA_036723545.1 Beijerinckiaceae bacterium | reverse complement strand
TTTCATAACAGCGCTGCTGGCCACAGTCACCGGCTTGTTGGCCGCCACGGCGCCGGCCCTTCGTGCGGCCAAGCTCGATCCGGTGGAGGCGATCAATGGCTGACGACGTTCTGCGGCTGGAAGGCATTACCAAATCCTACAATATCGGCATGCCTTCCGAGGTGGAGGTTTTGCATGGCATTGATCTGGAACTGAAAACAGGCGAATTTGTCGCGCTGATCGGGCCGTCGGGTTCGGGCAAAAGCACACTTCTCAACATTATCGGCCTGCTGGACCGCCCCACCCATGGCCGCGTCTATATCGAGGGCCATGACACCAGCACGCTGAACGAAGACCAGATCACCCATCTGCGCGGGCACAGCATTGGATTTGTGTTTCAATATCATCACCTTATAGCGGCCTTTACCGCACTGGAAAATGTGATGATGCCCATGCTGGCCGACAAAATTTTTCTCAGTGAGGCGATCGAACACCGCGCGAAAGACCTGATCCACCGTGTCGGGCTGGACCATGTCGCGCATAATTTTGCCATGAACATGTCGGGCGGGCAGCAGCAGCGCGTCGCCATTGCCCGCGCGCTGGCGATGCAGCCGCGCCTGGTGCTGGCGGATGAACCCACCGGCAATCTGGACACACAATCTGCGGACAGCGTGTTTGAGCTGATGCGCGAGGTGAACCGCGAAAGCCGCACAACCTTCATGATCGTCACGCATAATATGGAACTGGCCAAACGATGCGACCGGATCATTGAAGTGATTGACGGACGTCTGCACCATTAAACAACGGGAACACTCCATGGAGCGTATCGAAAACCGGACATTTGACGAGATCAAGCCGGGGGACTCGGCCTCACTGGTGCGAACTCTGACCTATAAGGACATAGAACTTTTCGCCATCATGACCGGAGATGCCAGCCCCGCGCATATTGACCCCGAACTGGCCCGCAGCGACCTGTTCCATAAGGTTGTGGCGCATGGCATGTGGGCAAATGCACTGATTTCCACCGTTCTGGGCACCGAATTGCCCGGCCCCGGCACCGATTATGTCGACCAGAGCTTTCACTTCCATCAGCCCATCCACCTTGCAGACACGGTGACGGTAACAGTCAGGGTGCGGGAAAAACAAGCCGCAACGCGCAAAGTTATTTTTGACTGCCGTATTGTCAACCAACGCGGCGAGGAGATGGTCACCGGCACAGCCGAGGTAATCGCACCTGCGAAAAAAATCTCCCGCCCGCGCATGGCCCTGCCGGATGTTGACATCCGGCAACAGGGGCAGAGCTATGAAAAGCTGATCGGAAAGACCCATGGTCTGAACCCCATCCGCACCGCCGTCATTCATCCGGTGGATACGCCCTCGCTGCTGGGCGCGGTGGAAGCCTTTCACGCCGGGCTGATCATCCCCATTCTGGTGGGGCCGGAAGCCCGCATCCGCGCGGCGGCAGCCACGGCGCAGCTTGACCTCACCCCCTTCGAGATTATAGCCACCGAACATAGCGAGGCCGCCGCCATTCAGGCTGTAGCCATGGCCCGCGCCGGTCAGGTGGAGGCGCTGATGAAAGGCGCCATCCATACCGATGAGATGATGCAGGCGGTTGTGGACGCTGAACATGGCCTGCGCACCGCGCGGCGGATCAGCCATGTCTTTGTTATTGATGCGCCGCTCTACCCACGCGCCCTGTTCGTGACGGACGCCGCCATCAATGTCTATCCAACGCTGTGCGATAAGCGCGACATCATTCAGAATGCCATTGATCTGACCCATGCCCTCGGGCTGGATCAGCCGCGCGTCGCCATTCTCTCAGCTGTCGAAACCGTGACCGAAAAAATCCGCTCGACACTGGATGCCGCCGCCTTATGCAAAATGGCGGACCGCGGCTAGATCACCGGCGCTATTCTGGATGGCCCGCTGGCCTTTGACAATGCTGTTTCCGAAGAGGCAGCCCGCACCAAGGGCATTGTTTCACCGG
>DAIMHB010000474.1:0-1970 GCA_036723545.1 Beijerinckiaceae bacterium | reverse complement strand
CAAACTCCGCCTCCTGAACGCGCGGCTCCCTGCGTCCTTCTGCGCGCAAGGGTTTTTGCGGCACAACAAAATCTGCGGCACATTCATCGTCCGGCTCAAAGTCCGTATCGAGAGAGGGCAGGTTTTTCCAGGGCGCACGCATGGCTGCGGCGTCCTTGGCCGCCGTGTTGCGGCGGGGACGGTTGCGGAAACGCGATACAGCCGATTTCAAGCTTAAAGCCAGATGAAACAAAGCGCCGAGCGAGACAAGCCCCAGCCCCGGCTCACCGGCTGTATCTTCAGACTCGAAGTCCATATCGGCATGTTTGTGCTTTTTTGAGTCACGCGGAAGGTCTTCAAATTCATCTTCCGGCTCAAGTGCCAGACCATAGCCAAGGCAGGCCGTCAGCGTGAGCAAAGCGGTCAGGCTGATGACCGAACCGGCCAGCATATTCAGCAGACGCGAGGTGCCGGCCAGCAGATGCGGCAGGCGCAGAACATAATCTCCCAGCACACCGCCCAGCCCCGTGCGCAGCGGCCAGCGGTCCGTCACCGGAAAATAAGATATGGTTGCCGCAGCCGCCACAGAGCCGAACAGCCAGAGAATGATGCGGAGTCTGGGCTGGCTCAAGGCGCGGCTGACCAGCAACTGCCAGCCCCACACAGCCACAGGCATCAGAATCACAGCACTGCTCAGCCCCAGCAGCTGCATCAGAATATCGGCAACAAAGGCACCGGCACGGCCAAGCACATTATGCACAGGCCCGTTGACCGCGTGATTGAGGCTCGGGTCCTGCGCGGACCATGTGATCAGCGCCGCATAGCCACAGGCCACGCCCACCAGCAGAGCCAGCCCCAGCACTTCCGCAGCACGGCGACGCAGAAAATCCCTTATGGGCTCCGGTATCCAGTCTATGGCAAATGTGGTGGCTGCGCGCATCAATCCAACTCAAAAACGCCTGAACCTTCAGCGGAATCAGACGGAATACTGCTGTCAGAGGCTAGGGCCGTATCGTTAACGCTCCGTTAAAACCCGCTGCAAAATGGCAAGCAAAAAAACGGCGCCCGAAAGGCGGACGCCGTTGAAGTCAGGGAGGAACCAAGGACATGCGGCAGCGGACTGCCGCATGGAAAGATCAATAATTGTAAGCGCGCTCGCCGTGATCGGTAATATCAAGACCCTCACGCTCAGCATCGGGTGCCACACGCAGGCCGACAATGAGGTCCACCAGCTTGTAGAGAATGGCGGAGCCAATACCCGACCAGGCGATGGTGTAAAGCACAGCCTTAATCTGAATCCAGACCTGCGCCGACATGATATATTCAGCAGCAACAGCCGTTCCGGGCTTGGCTGCATAATCAACAAGGCCAACACCACCCAGATAAGGCGCAACCAGCACGCCGGTCATGATGGCCCCGAAAATGCCGCCCACGCAATGCACACCGAACACGTCCAGCGCATCATCATAGCCGAACTTGGACTTCACCGTCGAAACAAAGAAGAAGCACAGCGGGCTAACCAGCAGGCCCAGAACCACCGAACCCATCGGACCGGCAAAACCGGAGGCCGGAGTCACAGCCACAAGACCGGCCACAGCACCCGACACCATGCCAAGCAGGCTTGGCTTACCCTTGATAGCCCATTCCACAAACAACCAGGACAGAGCCGCAGCAGCCGTGGCCACAAAGGTGTTGACGAATGCCAGAGCGGTTGTGCCTGTGGCCTCAAGGTTTGAGCCCGCATTGAAGCCGAACCAGCCCACCCACAGCAAAGATGCGCCGATCATGGTCATGGTCAGCGAATGTGGGGACATGGCTTCCTTGCCATAGCCGACACGCTTGCCAAGAAATAGGGCGCCGACAAGACCCGCAATACCCGCATTGATATGTTGCAGAAGCTATGACTACTCTATCGAAAAGACTCGTGAGGTGAGTAGTGTTAAATACTTGAATATCTTGCGCTTTGACATCCTCTAGGGCATCCACGACTG
>DAIMHB010000473.1:0-1977 GCA_036723545.1 Beijerinckiaceae bacterium | reverse complement strand
CGGATGGCATTTGCCATGTCATTATGTGAGATTTGATTGGCCATTGAGGTTTTTTCCCGAAATCTGCAATCTTTGAGAGGTTGATAGCATTGAAACGAGGGGTGTCAATCCGCAATCACCGGCAAAGTCATCATAAATGCCTGATAAAGCAGGATTGACGCTGTTTCACGCATAGCGTTAATGTGACGCAGGAAAAAACAGAATGACTCAATTACCGCAACGTCTTCATACAGTTCTCAGGCGCATCACCACAGCTCTTGACCATCTTGACGCTGCTGTTGAGCGCCGGGTGCTGGCGGACCGTCTGCAACTTGACCTGTTTGAAGAATATAATGTGATGCAGGATGACAGGGCCCGTCTGGGCATAGAGCTTGAGTCCTCCGCCCTGCGCGCACGCCAGCTTGAACAAGCCGCGCGTGAGGCCGGCAAAAAGCTGGAGCGCGCCAGCATCACCATCAGATCCATTCTCACCGCACACGAGCAGGATTAGGAGCCGCCATGCCGCATGTCACGGTGAATATTGGCGGGCGGCCCTATCGTCTGGCCTGCGGCGAGGGTGAGGAGGCCCATCTCGAACAACTGGCCCGGATGGTCGAGGCCAAAATCGAAGGCTTCCGCGGCTCTTTCGGCGAGATCGGGGATCAGCGCATCGCCGTCATGGCGGCCATATCGCTGGCCGATGAGCTGGTTGAATCTGAGCGCCAGGTCGCCGCCGCACGGCAGGAAATTCAGTTGCTGCGCAATATGGAATTTGCCCAGCAGACAACAGCCGAGGGCTGGGTCGCAACAACTGCCGAATCACTGGAGGCTGTGGCCAAACGCATAGAATCCGCCGTGGCTGTGCTCAACGCCGCCAAAAACGGCAAGTCTTCTTAAATAGGCAGCTCAGGCGGCAGCCTCGTTGAGGCCAAAATGCCCCATATAGCGCGGATCGATATTTTCGACCGGCAAAACCACCAGCACATCTGTGGTGCCAAACATATGGTCAATCACCGCGCCCTCGCCAAACATGGCCCCAATGCGCAAATAGGCTTTGATCAGCGGGGGAAGCGCATGCAGCGCCTTTTTCATATCAATCGCGTCCGCAGTGACATTGCTCATCGGCACATAGCGCGCGGGCAGCGCTGTCACATGCCATTCGTCTTTCGCACGGGCCTGCGTATGGAGAAAACTTAAAGACTGAGCCATTTTCAGCACATTGGTGCCGGGAAAACTGGCGCAGCCAATCAGAACGTCAATTTTATGATGGTTGATATAGGCGGCTATGCCCTGCCATAAGAGTTCTATCGTGCGCTTGGAGCGATAATCGGGCAAAACGCAGGAGCGGCCCAGCTCCAGAAATTTTTTGCCCTGATGACGGGCCAGCAGCGGGGCAATATCGAATTCCTGCGCTGAATAAAACCCGTTATGCGCCTCGGCCACCTCCTGCCGCAGCAGCCGGTAGCAGCCGACAACCTTGGGTTTGGGCAGGCCGAGGCGTTTTGATTTTGCCGCATGGTCGATGACCAGAAGATGATCGCAAATACTGTCAAAGGCACAGCGGTCGCGCCGCACCAAGGCCGAGGCGCGGTCGGCAATGGCGCCGCCTTCCTCAAAAAATACACGGTAGCGCAGTTTTTGCGCCTTGCGAATCTCGCGCTTGCTGGTCGCCAGCCGCACCTCCAACGTGCCCATCCATGCCAGAGAGGGCGGCAACTGGTTTTGCCGCGCCAGACTGGGCGAGGTGCCACCGCGCGGGGCAAATTTCATCAACTGGCTGCCAAAAAGGGCAGCGCTCTGAGTGGTCCACAAGGTCAGTCCGGCCGGAAAATTCATGCCCGATGTATAACCGGACAAGTTCAACAAAAATATGACAAAGCGTAATTTCAGATAAATTGTGAAAATTGCGGCCCGCGCTGCGCCGCATGAAGAGCAGCGCGAAAGGATTTAACGAAGGTCTCACGCTCGACAGGGGCCAGAAACCGGCCAATTTCAAGC
>DAIMHB010000472.1:0-1978 GCA_036723545.1 Beijerinckiaceae bacterium | reverse complement strand
CCCTGTCACCTGCGACAACAGCTGAAAAGTGCGCTCAGCGGCACGCGGATCGCCATTGGCCAGTCCGACATCAGCATCAATCACCCCCACCAGCGTGAGAAGCGGAAAATTATGCCCCTTGGCCACCAGTTGCGTGCCGATGATCAGATCAAAATGGCCTGCGGCAATATCGGCCATGTCCTGGCGCAAACGCTCCATGCCGCCGGCAATATCCGACGAGAGCACAAGAATCCGCGCTTGTGGAAAATGTTTGACCGCCTCTTCGGCCAGACGCTCGACGCCCGGCCCACAAGCGGTGAGCGAATCGGGCGCGGAACATTCAGGGCAAATGTCGGGACGGCGCTCGACATGGCCGCAATGGTGGCACATCAGCGCCTTGCGAAACCGGTGTTCCACCAGCCAGGCTGAGCAATTCGGACATTGAAACTTATGGCCACAGCTTTTGCATAAGGTTAAGGGCGCATAGCCGCGCCGATTCAGATAAAGCAGGGCCTGCTCACCGCGCGCTATGGTGGCTGTCACCTCGTTCACAAGGCGGGGCGCAATCCACTGGCCACGGCTTGGCCCCTCGCTGCGCAGGTCAATCGCCTCCAGCTTTGGCAAAATCCGCCCGCCGAACCGGCTTTCCAATCTCACATGGTCATAACGGCCCTGCGCCGCATTGACCTGCGTTTCTAATGAAGGCGTCGCCGAGGCCAGAATCACCAGCGCCTTTTCAATGCGGCCACGCACCACCGCCATATCCCGCGCGTGGTAAGAGACGCCATCCTCCTGCTTATAGGCCGATTCATGCTCCTCATCGACGATGATCAGCCGCAAATCCGGAAAGGGCAGAAACAGTGCCGAGCGCGCACCCACCACCACATTGCCCTCACCCTTGGCAATCTGTGTCCAGATGCGGGCGCGTTTGCGCGCCGCCACGCCGGAATGCCACTCCACCGGCATGGCGCCAAAGCGCTGGGCAAAGCGGCTCAGAAACTGCGAGGTCAAGGCAATTTCCGGCATCAGGATCAGCGCCTGCCCGCCCGCTTCCAGCACTCTGGCCACGGCCTCGAAATAAACTTCGGTCTTGCCCGAACCGGTGATTCCTTCCAGCAAAGTCACGCCAAAGTCATGCGTCTCAACCTGAGCATTCAGATGATTGGCCGCGGCCTGCTGCGCGCCCTCCAGCTTTGGCGCGGCAAAGCTGGCCACAGGCCTTGCCCAAGGCAGAGCCTCAAAGGGCAGGGCTTCCAGCGTGCCTTCATCCAGCAGGCCGTCAATCACCGCGGAGGAACAGCCTGATTGCTTCACCAGATCGGCCTTGGCCAGCACTTCGCCAGACTGCAACAGCGCCAGCACTTTTTGCCGCGCGGGGGTCATGCGTTTGGGCGGCGGGCCGATCAGGCGCACGCCCAGCTTCACCTTTTCCGGCGCGGCATGGTCAAGCACACGGATGGTCATGCGCAGCACCAGGCCTTTGGGGGCCAATGTCCAGTTCGCCACCCAGTCAATAAAGGCACGCAAGGGCGCTTTGAGCGCGGGATAATCATGACGCGATTTCAGGCTTTTCAGATTATCACCCCGCCCCGGGCGCAGTGCCCAGACAATGCCGGTGGCCTCGCGCGGGCCCAGCGGCACGGCCACGAAATCGCCCTCGCTCACAGTCAGGCCAGCCGGAACGCGGTAGGAATAGGCCATATCCACCGCAACCGGCACCAGAACATCGGCGATCAGAGACTCGTCTTGCATGGCCAAGACCTAGCGCAGACAAGACAAAAAGTCGCCGGTATAATTTTGCCCGATGCAGACGACTCCTTCGCCCTGCGATACGGAGTGAGGCCGCAAAATAATAGGCTAGAGCATGCTGTTTTGAGATGGAAACACGTTGTGAGCGTTCCTTCTCCCCGTCATCCTGAGGAGGCCGCAGGCCGTCTCGAAGGATCAACGGGGAGAAGGACAGGATGAGGGGCTTGGGATTATCAAATGCCCCTCACCC
>DAIMHB010000471.1:0-1985 GCA_036723545.1 Beijerinckiaceae bacterium | reverse complement strand
GTCGCAATCAAACGACAGGGCTTTTTATCGGCTAAATCCTGCCGAACCTTGGCCAAAATCAGCCGCCTGTCGGCCGCATATTGGCGGGTGGTGAGGTGCTCCACGCCGTCCAGCCCCGCTTGCAGCGCCTTTTTATAAAGTTCCAAAGCATGGCGGCGACCATTGACGATGATCAGCGCTTGCGGGTGCTGCGCCAGCGCCGCGATGATCTGATCGTCATCAAGCTCACCACAGCGGGAGATCTGCACACGCCGGAGTTTGCGCGCCAGTTCTGCGGGGTCCGGCGCAAGCTCGCGCCCCTCCAGCGCCAGCCCCTCGCCCTGATCAAAACTGCGCTTGTCCAAGGCGGGCTGCGTGGCGGTGCACAGCACAATGGTGCAGCCATAATGGCGCGCCAGCTCATCCAGCGCCGCCATGCAGGGGCGCAGCAGCCCGTGTGGCAAGGTCTGCGCCTCATCCAGAACAATCACGCTGCGGGCCAGATTGTGCAATTTACGGCAACGCGACGGCCTGTTGGCAAACAGGCTTTCAAAAAACTGCACATTGGTGGTGACAACAACCGGCGCTGCCCAGTCTTCCATCGCCAGCCGCAGCTTGTCGCGCTGCTCGCGGGGGCGAAATGCCTCATCATCAATCGAGGAATGATGCTCAAGAATATGCTCATCCCCCAGCACTTCCCGAAAAATTGCCGCGGTTTGGTCGATGATGGAGGTGAAAGGAATGGCATATATAACACGGCGCAGGCCATGGGCTTTGGCGTGATCCAGCGCAAAGGCCAGAGAGGCCAGTGTTTTGCCGCCGCCGGTTGGCACGGTCAGGGTAAACAATCCCGGCGCGTCCTGCGCTTTGGCGCGCACAGCCGCCAAAATCTGCGCCCGCAAACTGTTGAGCGGACGAGGCGGCTCCTTGTTCTCCTTATCCGCCATAAAAGCATTAAAACGCGCGATCAGAGCATCTATATTCTGTGTAAGATCGGGCCAGTCCCGATCCGCTTTTTGGTGGCTTTGCGTCTCATAAAAACCCTCGGTGTCTTTGAAATCGGCATCGACCAGACAAGAAAAAATCATGCGCCCCAAAAACGCGAGTTGGAACGCCGCGACGGCCCTGTATGTTTGCGAAGGCGCAAAAGATTTTGGCCATAGTCCGCTCACAGTGCTCTCAATTTCCTGCTTCCAGCACGGATCAATCGGCTCGATCGGCGTTTCAAAACGCTTGTTCAGCTCATTTTTATCTGGCAGTCCGGCATGATGACCGGCGATAGCATAGGCCAGAAGATCGGCCATAATCTTGTCCTGAATGCCCGAAGCCAGACTGGTGATATTGACCGCGCCCGCCGTCGAATGATCGACACGTTCCCCACCCTTGAGACGCTGCTGAAATTTAAGCGAATATTTCCCCAGATCATGAAACAGGCCGGCCATGCGCCCGGCCTGCTCGGCCCCAAAGGCGGCGGCAAAACCGCCGGACAGGCCCGCGGTTGCCTCAAGGTGATCAAGTAATGTTTGCCATTTGGATGTATCGGGTGAGCCTGGAAGACTATATGCAAAATACATATTGACCCCGAATCATCCTAACAAAATTAAGTATGATCAAAATTTTGAATCTGATCAATGATATCAGAGAAAAGTGAATTATATTTATTTCACAACATTTTTAATTTATATTTTTTCATTTCGTCATAAAAACGATAGACGATTTAATAATCATTGCATTTTTAAGATCATATAAACAAACCCTTAAGTTCTGCCGTGTGACGGCACTGCACGCTTTGATCATGCTCCGCCTATCTCAAACAATAAGGAGATTCGAGATGAGCATGAATGATTGTTTACTGACCACCCGTGAGGCTTTGGATGACTTTCCTTGGGCCACCGCATGAAGCCTTCAACGCAGACAGAGTTTTCTTCGCTGGGGTGCTTTACGCAGGTTCAGCCGTGTCGTCATTTATTGGACGCTCTGATCATTTAAGGCATGTGTCTTGATCG
>DAIMHB010000470.1:0-1998 GCA_036723545.1 Beijerinckiaceae bacterium | reverse complement strand
ACCATATGATGGCGCGCCGGATGCTGGCTGCGGGGTTTCATCCCACTGAAGATCAGATTGCCGGTGGAACAGCCATGCTGAAGGCAGCTTTGGCCGCGTTTCAGACCGCCTGACGTTGCAGGGGCGCGGCAGGGCGGGGGGGCGTGTTTGAGGCTTCCGTCTCGCCACTTTGGGGCGGCGTCTGTTCCATCGAGGCGATCAGATCTATGAAGCGCTGGCCCTGCACCGACACATGCGCTGTCAGCTGGCGTGAAGCCTCTTCGCTGTTTCCGGACAAGATTGCCGCCACAATCGCCTCATGTTCAGCAACAGAATTCATCAGGCGGTTGCGCACGCGCAGTTGCAGGCGGCGGAACGGCGCCAGCCGTTTGGACAGGGCCACAGCCTGTTCCAGAATGAAGGGATTGCCGCTGGCCGCATAAATTGCGCGGTGAAAGCGCTCGTTTTCAAAATAATATCTGTCCGTATCGCGGGTTTTGGCCGCTTTCTGGCAGGCCAGAAGCGTTTCTTTTAAGGCGATTTCGTCCTCCCGGCGCAAACGTCGCGCGGCAAGGCGGCCACAAATGGCTTCCATCTCGGCCATAAGCTCGAACATATGGCTCAGGCGGATCGGGTCGGGTGCGCCCACAATGGCACCGCGATGCGGGCGGATTTCAACAAGGCCAGCGGCACCAAGCTGCTGCAAGGCTTCGCGGATAGGTGTGCGCGACACGCCAAACCGTTCGGCAAGGCCAATCTCCTCAAGCCGCTCACCCGGCTTCAATAGGCCGGTGACGATTTCTTCCTCAATGGTCTCTTTAAGGCGAAAGGACTGTTTTTTACGCATGGAGGTTTCTTATCATTTCGCGGAAATTATGAATACATATATCACAAGATTGTATACAATTCTATTGACAAAATCGCCTGACATGCGTTTCATAATGACAAAAAATTCCATAAGTTAAAAGAAACCCGGAGGAAAATTATGTCTTTAAATCGTCGTCAGGCTCTCGCAGGCGCACTCGCCATGCCCGCTCTGATTTCATCGCTTGGTGCGGCGCGTGCGGCCACCACACTTAAAATTTCACATCAGTTTCCCGGCGGCACCATAGAGCAGGGTGATTTTAGGGATCGCTTATGCCGTGTCTTTGCGCAGGAAGTTGAAAAACGCACCGATGGCGCCGTGAAATTTGATATTTATGCCAATTCATCGCTGATGAAAACCAATGCGCAGTTTTCGGCCTTGCGCAATGGGGCGCTGGATATGTCGCTGTATCCGATTGCCTATGCGGGCGGTGAATTGCCAGCCTGCAACCTTGGCCTGATGCCCTGTCTTGTGTCCAGCTATGAGCAGGGTATGGCCTGGAAAACCGCCGAAATCGGCAGTGCCTTTTCCAAGGCGGTTGAGGCCAAGGGCGTCAAAATCATTTCATGGATCTGGCAGGCAGGCGGGGCGGTGTCGCGCACAAAACAGATTTTATTGCCCTCCGATGTTGCCGGCCAGAAAATTCGTGGTGGCAGCCGCGAGATGGACCTGATGTTTACCGCTGCGGGCGGGCAGGTGTCCACCATGCCCTCCAACGAGATTTACATCGGAATGCAGACGGGCGCGCTGGATGCGGCTGTGACCTCCTCCACCAGCCTGATTTCCTTCCGTCTTGAAGAATTGTCCAAGGCACTCACCGCGCCGCGCAAGGGGTCTTTCTGGTTCATGCTGGAACCGCTGCTGCTGTCCAAGGCAACCTTTGACCGGATCGCGCCGGAACATCAGAAAATCATGCTGGATGTCGGCGTTGAAATGGAGGCCTATGGCCTGCGCGAGGCGAAAAAGGATGATGACGAGGTTGCGCGCATCTATGGCGCAAAAGGCGCGTCCGTTGCCGACTTCAGCACGGATGGACTGGCGCAATGGCGTAAAATTGCGGAAGACAGCGCCTGGAAGGACTATGCCAGCCGCTCCTCTGAGGCGGCAGACCTGCTCGCTCTTGCCAAAAAGGTGAGCTGAACATGGCCCATGCC
>DAIMHB010000469.1:0-2001 GCA_036723545.1 Beijerinckiaceae bacterium | reverse complement strand
CTCGAAAGCAGCAATTTCATCTAGCATCACATCCGCGCGGAAAATAAAATTGCCGGAATTCCACAAATAGCCTTCGTCGATAAAATGCTGCGCCTTCACAGCATCCGGCTTTTCAACAAAAGCCTCGACCTTGCGCAATTTGCCCGTGGCATCTAGCGGCGCGCCAGCATGAATATAGCCATAGCCGGTGGCAGCATAATCCGGCTTTATGCCGAAGGTGACAATCGAGCCCTGCGCCGCCGCCTCGGCAGCCTCATGGCACAACCGGGCAAAAAGCGCCGCATTCTGAAACACATGGTCGGCAGCCAGCACAGCCACAATCGTATCCGGCGCGATATTATGCGCCAGCGCGGCGGCAACGGCAACGGCGGGGCCGCTGTCCCGCCGCATCGGCTCCAGCACAATTTTGGCCGTGGCGCCAATATCATCCAGCTGTTCGAGAACGCGGAAGCCATAATCCGTATTGGTGATGACAACAGGCTCGGCAAAAATAGCCCTGTCGGACAAAATGGTGATGATATTCTGAAAGGTTGAACGCGGGCCCACCAGCGGAATGAACTGCTTGGGCAGGCTCTCGCGCGATTCGGGCCAGACCCGCGTGCCCGAACCACCACACATGATAACAGGCAAAATCCGACGCAATTCAGTCATTTAAAAAATCCAAATCAAATGGGGATGGTGATCAGCACTCCATTCCCCATTTAAGTGAAGGCGGCTAGCCGGGTCAAGCCCGCATAAGGCGCTTTCATTACCGCCCCCTCACCCTCCCCCCTCCTCCTTCGAGACGGCCTACGGCCTCCTCAGGATGACGGGGAGAGAGAAAGGCACGCCCCTCACGAGCACCCCGTCGTTGAACCACAGGTGTCGCATTTCAGGCAGGTGCCATTGCGCACCAGCGTGAAATTGGCGCATTCGGGGCAGGCCTCGCCCACATAACCCTTCATGCGGGCTTCGCTGCGCTTGTCGGCTGTGGACTTTTGCGGTTCCGCCGCCGGAGCGGGCTCAGCCCAGTTCAGGCTTTCAAGTTCGGCTTCCACCAAAATTGGCTCGGCCTTCAAAGCTGTTGCGCCCTGAAAGGCCAGAACAGTCGCCTTGACGTCCTGCTCGCGCTGCACCGCAATCAGATTGCTGGTGCGGCCACGCATCAGCCCCTTGGAGACCATGCGCTGCGCCTGATTATTGGCCGCAGCGACACTGCCGGTGGGCGGCGCCTTGCCCTGATCCTCGCCTTTGCCCAGCACATCATGACCGATTTCGGACGGGTCAACATGCGCCAGATCCATGCGGCCCAGATAGGAAATGGCCAGTTCGCGGAAGACATAATCCAGAATCGAAGTGGCATTCTTGATGGCGTCATTGCCCTGCACAAAGCCCGCCGGTTCAAAGCGGGTGAAGGTGAAGGCCTCGACATATTCCTCCAGCGGCACGCCATATTGCAGGCCGAGCGAGATGGCGATGGCAAAATTATTCATCAAGCTACGGAAGGCCGCGCCTTCCTTGTGCATATCGATGAAGATTTCGCCGATACGGCCATCGACATATTCGCCGGTGCGCAAATAGACCTTATGGCCTCCCACAACCGCCTTTTGCGTATAGCCCTTGCGGCGGTCAGGCAGCTTTTCACGCTCGCGGATGCGCTCAACGCGCTCCACAATCCGCTCGACAATTTTCTCGGCCATGATGGTGGCGCGGGCGGGGGCAGACTGCGCCACCAGCTTTTCCACGGCCTCGTCATCCTCGCCATCATCCTGAATCAGCTGGCTGTTGAGCGGCTGCGACAGTTTCGAGCCATCGCGATAGAGCGCATTGGCCTTCAGCGCCAGCTTCCAGGAGAGCATATAGGCAGATTTGCAATCCTCGATCGTGGCGTCATTCGGCATATTGATGGTTTTGGAGATCGCGCCCGAAATGAAAGGCTGCGCCGCCGCCATCATGCGGATATGGCTGTCCACCGAGAGATAGCGCTTGCCGGTGCGCCCGCAGGGGTTGGCGCAATCAAAC
>DAIMHB010000468.1:0-2002 GCA_036723545.1 Beijerinckiaceae bacterium | reverse complement strand
CCTCTCCCCGCGCGCGGGGCGAGGGAGACGTTTCCGTCTAAAGGCAACAGACTCTGACGAGGGCATTATCAGAGCCTATAGCTCGCCTCCCCCCATCCTTCGAGAACCTCAGGATGAGGGGAGAGGGGTTAAGCATCTCTCATTTCAGGATTTTTTGCGCAACCGCACGATGACATCAATGCGGGCCACCTCCATGCCCTCCGGCACATCCGGCAGGCGGGCAATATCCACCTGCGAAGGCGGAATATCCACCAGCACATTCGAATCTTCGAGCAGAAAATGGTGATGCTCTTTGGTATTGGTGTCAAAATAGGTTTTGGCACCATCGATTGCCACTTCGCGCAGCAAACCGGCCTCGGTAAACTGGTGCAGCGTATTGTAAACCGTGGCCAGAGAAATGGCGACGCGCGAGGCGCTGGCCTCCTCATAAAGGTTTTCGGCGGTCAGGTGACGCGCGCCCTTGGCAAACAGCAGCCAGCCCAGCGCCACACGCTGGCGCGTAGGGCGCAAACCGGCCTTGCGCAATTTGCTGCGCAGCTCATGCACCGGACAGCCGAGCATCGACTCCCGCTGGGGTGCGGATTTAACTCCGGTTTTGAAACGCTCGGGTCCGGACAGTGACACAACCATGCTTTCTCGCCTTAAAAATCTTTTATAATATGAATATAGGTGATCAGGTGGCCCAGATGCAACTTTTTGATTGTGTACTTTGCGGATGTGGCTTGCAATCTTCTGCATTTGACGGCAGTTAGCGCCTTTCAGGCCGACACAGCCTGTGGTATTCATAAAGCAAAATCATATCTGTCCGCTTGAATATATAGAAGGCCAGAACAACATTGAAGGACCATAACGCAATGAGTGAGCGCCGCTCTCATTTTGAATATGAAGATCTGCTGCAATGCGGACGCGGAGAGCTTTTTGGTGCCGGAAATGCACAATTACCACTCCCGCCCATGCTGATGTTCGACCGTATTGCTGAAATCAGCGAAACCGGTGGTGCTTATGGCAAAGGCTTTATCAAGGCCGAGCTCAATGTGAACCCGGACCTGTGGTTCTTCGGTTGCCATTTCAAGGGTGACCCCGTCATGCCCGGCTGCCTTGGCCTTGATGCGCTCTGGCAGTTGTGCGGATTCTATCTGGGCTGGCTCGGCTCGCCCGGCCGTGGCCGCGCTTTGGGTGTCGGTGAGGTGAAATTTGTTGATCAGGTTTTGCCAAGCGTGAAACATGTGGTTTATGGCGTTGACCTGAAGCGCGTGTTCCGTGGCAAGCTGGTGCTTGGCATTGCTGATGGCTGGCTTGAAGCCGATGGCAAACGCATTTATGAGGCCAAAGACCTGCGCGTGGGTCTGTTCCAGGCCTGAAATTATATTCCGCTGAGGAGAAAATCATGAGACGTGTCGTCGTCACCGGAATGGGGATTGTATCCTCCATTGGCAACACCACGAGTGAAGTGCTTGATTCGCTGCTTCACGGCAAATCCGGCATCAGCCGGGCTGAAAAATATGCCGAACTGGGCTTCCGCTCGCAGGTGCAGGGCGCGCCAACCCTTGACCCCTCCACCCTGCTTGACCGGCGCGCCATGCGCTTTCACGCCATGGGCACAGCCTGGAACCATGTGGCCATGGATCAGGCCATTGCGGATTCTGGCCTTGAGGCTGGCGACATTTCCAATGAGCGCACCGGCATCATCATGGGCTCCGGCGGGCCATCGGCCAAAACACTGGTTGATTCAGCCGATATTGCCCGCAAATCCGGCCCCAAACGGGTCGGGCCTTTTGCCGTGCCCAAAGCCATGTCCTCCACCGCTTCGGCGACACTGGCCACTTGGTTCAAAATCAAGGGCGTCAATTATTCCATTTCCTCGGCCTGCGCCACCTCCAACCATTGCATCGGCAATGCGATGGAGATGATCCAATATGGCAAGCAGGATGTGATGTTTGCCGGCGGCTGCGAAGAGCTGGACTGGACCATGTCCGTGCTGTTTGACGCCATGACCGCCATG
>DAIMHB010000467.1:0-2012 GCA_036723545.1 Beijerinckiaceae bacterium | reverse complement strand
GGCTCGTTGTCGCTGGTCAACTGGATCACACTGGCGGTGCCCAATTTTTTTGGCTCGCTGGATGGCAATTATGATTATTGGGGGCCGGGCTATGAAACCATTGCCCGCGGGGACTGGACAGACAGGGCGGTGAATTATCTGTTTATCGGCACTGTGCCGACGGTGCTGATTCTGTGGATCGGGCTGATCCGGCGGCATATGCTGGACAAAGAGCTCAAACTCACCGCGCTGATCACGCTGGTGACGGTTTTGTTTTCGCTGGGCCGCACAACGCCGGTGTTCGAGTGGATTTTTGACCATGTGCCGGGCGTGGCGCTGTATCGCAGGCCAGCCGATGCGACATTTGCCTTCAACACCTGTCTGGCGCTGATTGCCGGTGTCTGCGCGAATATTATTTATGCGGAGGGGCTGGTCAAATTGCGCCAGTTGCGATGGTCCAAACTCTGGTCGCTGTCTGCCGTGATGCTGATTGTGGTGGGGACCTCACTGGCTTTGTCCTTTTCAGCGGATCAGCACCATTTGTCCGACTCACTGCGGGTATTGGGTGAGAGTGCGGCGGCCATCGCCGTTATGGTGGGGCTGTTGCATCTGGCGCATCGCACACATCATATTCCACTGACGGTGCTGGCGCTGATTGCATGTACTGGCGCTGAATTGCTCTGGCGCAATACAGCCTCCGCGCTGAACGGCGAGCCTGTCAGCTTTTATGCGCCCTATGCGCAGCTTTCTGCGGGCGAGCAGGCGGGGCTTGACCTGTTGCGCAAGGCCATCACGTCGGAACATGATATGGGACAGTTTCCGCGCGTTGAAATTCTGGGTCTTTCCGGCGCATGGATGAACGCATCCATGATGTATCGCCTTGAGAACACTGTGGGATATAATCCGCTCCGCATTGCGGATTATGAGCGCGCCGTTGGCCCCGGGGATAATTCGGGCGACATTAGCCTGCGGCATTTTCCGGAGTGCTTTCGCGGCTATAATTCAACACTGGCGCGAATGCTGGGTCTGGAATATCTGGTTTTGGGCAAGCCTGTCTTAAAATTACCGCGCCACATGCCGCGCCCCACGGCCTCGCTGCTCTATGCGAGCGACGGCAAAGCCACGGATGGCGGCAGTCCGAATGCGCCTGGCATGTATATTTACAAGCTGCGCCCGCCTTTGCCGCGCAGTTATTTTGCTTTTGGGGTCAAGCCTGTCGATAGTCAGGCGGTTATGGATGGCGAGCCCTTGCCGGATTTCGAGCCTTCGCGGGAGGTGCTGATGGATGAGGATGTTATCAGTAGCCTGAACACGGTTTCGCTCAATGGGGTAAAAGACAGAAATATTAATGCAAAATCAGTCATCCGCGCCATGCACGCCAATTCTGTTCTGATTGAGGTGGACACTGAACAGGCCGGCATTCTGGTGCTGCATGATATTTTTTATCCCGGCTGGCAGGCCACTATCGACGATGTGCCGGTGCCGGTGCTGCGGGCCAATATTCTGTTCCGGGGCGTTGAGGTTGCGGCGGGTCATCATTTGGTGCGGTTTGAGTATCACCCCTTTTCGCTTGAAAATTTGACAGCAGCCGCCTCGAGTCTGCTACATCGTTAATATTGAACGGGTCTCAGCGCCCGGTAAACCATGAGTGGGTCTGCTATGTTTTTAGTCTGGAGTGAGCGGTGTTGGTCTGCGCGCCTGAAGGTGCAGGCGGTGTGTCGGCTTGTGGCGCTCGCTCTTGTATTGATCTGTAACGCTGGCGCTGCGTTGGCGCAGGACGCATCATCGCCGCAAGGGCACCCCAATCTGACGGTTTCGGCGGTGCTGATGCCGAATGGCCCAGCCATCCAGTCCGGTCTCCATTGGCGAATTTATAAAAATCAGATCAATGCCAATGGCACTGTTGATCTGGTACAGGAATCCCGTGCGGCGATAGCTTCCTTCACGCTGGAGGAGGGCACTTATGTGGTGCATGTTGGTCTGGGTCTGGCGGGTGGCAGCAAGACGGTGCAAATCGGCGGACAGGCTGTGAC
>DAIMHB010000466.1:0-2018 GCA_036723545.1 Beijerinckiaceae bacterium | reverse complement strand
CTCATGAGCGAATAGCCTTTCCCGCTGCGTCAAAGCGACGAATCTTGTCAGCCTCCGGTGACAAACCCACCCGCTGCCCTGCCCCTTTGGCAAAATTGCCCTCAGCGCGCACCACAAGACGCCCCGCAGCGCCCGCATCTACATGCAGGAATGTATCGGCACCCAGATGTTCGGCAAACACAATCACACCTGTCCAGAGGGCGGCCTCATCCGCAATCCGGATATGTTCAGGACGGATGCCGATGGTGGGCGCATCGAATGGCGCTGCCGCGGCACCGCTGAGAAAATTCATCTTCGGCGAACCAATAAAGCCCGCGACAAACACGGAATCAGGATGGTTGTAAATATCCAGCGGTGAGCCCACCTGCTCGATATTGCCTTTGTTGAGCACCACAATCCGGTCGGCCATGGTCATGGCCTCAACCTGATCATGCGTGACATAAATCATCGTGGCTTTCAGGGACTGGTGAAGCTGCATGATTTCCAGCCGCATCTGCACCCGCAGCGCCGCATCGAGATTGGACAAGGGCTCGTCAAACAAAAAGGCCTTGGGCTGGCGCACAATCGCCCGGCCAATGGCCACGCGCTGACGCTGGCCCCCCGAAAGATTACGCGGTTTGCGGTCAAGATATTCGGTCAGATTGAGCAGCTCTGCCGCTTTGGTGACCTTTGCGGCAATGTCCTGCTTGGGCATACCGGCCATTTTCAGGCCGAAGGCAATATTATTGCGCACGCTCATATGCGGATAAAGCGCATAGGACTGGAACACCATCGACAGGCCACGCTTGGAGGGCGGCAGGTCAACAGCATCGGCACCATCAATGAAAATATGGCCGGCGCTTGCATCTTCCAACCCGGCAATCAGCCGCAAAAGCGTGGATTTGCCGCAGCCCGACGGGCCAACAAACACAATGAATTCGCCGTCCTGAATATCCAGATTAACATCCGGAATCACAACAGCTTCACCGAACTGCTTGCGGATATGTTTGAGTGAGATAGCGCCCATTATTTTACCGCTCCGAAGGTAAGGCCCCGAACAAGCTGCTTTTGTGCAAACCATCCCAGAACAAGAATTGGTACAATGGCAACTGTGGAGGCGGCCGATAATTTGGCCCAGAACAGCCCCTCAGGGCTGGAATAAGACGCGATAAAGGCTGTGAGGGGCGCAGCATCCGATGTTGTCAGATTCAGCGTCCAGAACGCCTCGTTCCATGCCAGAATGACATTGAGCAGCAATGTCGAGGCAATACCGGGCACAGCCATGGGCGCCAGAACAAACACAAGCTCCTTCCACAGCGATGCCCCGTCCATGCGGCAGGCCTCCAGAATTTCACCCGGAATTTCCTTGAAATAGCTGAACAGCATCCAGACCACGATCGGCAGATTCATCAAAAACAGCACGGCCATCAAACCGCCGCGCGAGTCGAGAATGCCCATGTCCCGGAAGATAAGATAGACCGGAATCAGCGCCCCCACCGGCGGCATCATCTTGGTGGACAGCATCCACATCATCAGGTCTTTGGTGCGCTTGCCCGGCGCAAAGGCCATTGCCCATGCCGCAGGAACCGCAAACATCAACGCAATCAGCGAGGAGCCCAGCGAGAGAATAATCGAATTTGCGGCAAAGCGCAGATAATTTGACCTCTCCTGCACGATGACAAAATTTTCCAGCGTCCAGTGAAAGGAGATGAATTTGGGCGGCAGCGAAAAAGCCTCAAGCTCTGTTTTGAAGCTGGTGAGAAATGTCCATAAAATCGGGAAGAAAATCAGAAAAGCGAAGATCCACGCCAGTGCTGTGGCAATCACCCGTCGTTTCATCGTATATGCGCGTGCCATGCCGTTAGTCCTCCAACGTCCGGCCGATCATCCGCATCAGGAAGATCGCAACAATATTGGCCAGAACCACCGCGACAATGCCGCCTGCCGATGCACCGCCAATATCAAAATTTAACAGACCCTGAAAATACACAAGATAAGGCAGATTGCCCGCCGGCCCGCCGGAGCCCGTGACATAAATC
>DAIMHB010000465.1:0-2018 GCA_036723545.1 Beijerinckiaceae bacterium | reverse complement strand
CCCATATATTATATTCGGCGGCGGGCGTGACATTGCCCACACAACAGGGATTGCCGCCCATAATGATGCAGCGGCTGATCTTGGCGGCAATTTCCGGCCTCTGGACAACGGCCATTGCAATATTGGTTAAGGGGCCGAGCGTCACCAGCACAAGGCCGGGGTTGGCCTCAATGGTCTCGATAATGGCATCGACAGCATGTTTTTTCTCGGGCTTGCGAAGGGGTGTCGGATAGTTCATCTCGCCCATGCCGTCCTGTCCGTGAAACCATGAGGCGTCGAGGTGCGGGCGCATTAAGGGTTTGTCAGCGCCTATATACACCGGAATGTCCTTGCCACAGATTTGCGCTGTATAAAGCGCATTGGTGGCAGCCTGCCGCACATTGACATTGCCCGCCACTGTGGTGATGGCGGCAATGTCAATATCGGGGGCCCGCATCGCCATAATCAACGCTACGGCGTCATCCGAGGCCGTATCCGTATCAATGAGAAATGTGCGTGTCATATTTGGCCCCTGTTGCTAAAATTCATCTATCGCATTTCTTGATTGGTGCATCGAAATCAGGCACAAGCTTTGCTCAGGTCTTTCTCGCGCATCCGCATTGTGGTGCGGTAAATCTAACTCAGGTTGTTTCTCATGTCTTTACCGCTTCGTGTTGGCATAGCAGGTCTGGGCACCGTTGGTGCATCTGTTATCCGGCTTCTCCGCAACCAGTCCAATGCTCTCAGCACGCTCACAGGCCGTCCGATTGTTGTGACCGGCGTCAGCGCGCGCAATCCTAACCGTGACCGCGGCGTGGATATGGCAGGCATCGCGTGGTTTGATGATCCGGTTGAACTGGCGCAATCAGCGAGCATTGATCTGTTCGTTGAACTTATTGGCGGGGATGAAGGGCCTGCACGCCGCGCTGTTGAGCTGGCACTCAAGGCCGGCAAGCCTGTTGTTACCGCCAATAAGGCGCTGCTGGCCAAACATGGCATGTCTCTGGCCGCCATTGCTGAGGACAAGCGCGTGGCGCTGGCCTTTGAGGCTTCGGTGGCGGGCGGTATTCCGGTGGTGAAAACCCTGCGTGAGGGGCTGGCTGGCAATTCGATCCAGCGGGTTTATGGCATTTTGAACGGCACCTGCAATTATATCCTCTCCAAAATGGAGCAGGAGGGGCTATCATTTGACGTATGTCTGAAAGAGGCGCAGAATCTTGGCTATGCCGAGGCCGACCCGACCTTCGACATTGGCGGGTTTGACACCGCGCATAAGCTGGCCATTCTCACCTCGCTGGCCTTTGGCACGGCGATTGATGCCGAGGCGGTGCATATTGAGGGTATTCAGGCCATCACGCTGGAAGATTTGCGTTCAGCCGATGAGCTTGGGTTTCGCATTAAATTGCTGGGGGTGGCGCAGCGCACCAGCCGTGGCATAGAGCAGCGTGTTCACCCGACCATGGTGCCAAAATCTTCGCCCATCGCGCAGGTGATGGGTGTGCTGAATGCCGTGACCATTGACGCCGATGCTGTGAAGGAACTGACTCTTGTCGGCCCCGGCGCGGGCGGGCTGGCGACAGCCTCAGCCGTCGTGGCGGATATTGCCGATATAGCGCGCGGTATCCGATCGGCCCCCTTCGGCCTGCCCACCGGTGAGCTGGAGGTGGTGGAGCGCATTCCGGTGCAGCGCCATGAGGGTGGATACTACATTCGCCTAATGGTGCAGGACCGCCCCGGTGCTGTAGCGTCCATCGCGACTCGTATGGCCGAACGCGGCATTTCGCTGGAAAGTATTATGCAGAAGCGGCCTCTGACCTCCAAGTCCAGCGCTGAACCGAAGGATGTTGTGCCGGTCGTCCTGATCACTTATGCAACAACAGAAACAATCGTGCGCGAGGCTCTTGAAAAGGTTGTCGCGGACGGGATGATTGCCGGCTTGCCACAGGTTATCCGCATTGAACGTGAATAGAGATTTGAATTCTCAAGAGAAGGGTGGATGCTTTTATGACCGACCTTGTCATTAAACAGCAGGATATTAT
>DAIMHB010000464.1:0-2031 GCA_036723545.1 Beijerinckiaceae bacterium | reverse complement strand
GCGCCATAGGCTTCAATCTCGCCGCGCACAATCTTATAGGCCTTGCCGGCATGGTCATTGGTGGCCTCCACCAGATGCACCAGCACACGGCAGCGCTCGACATGGCCGAGAAAGCGGTCGCCAAGGCCAAGGCCCTCATGCGCGCCTTCAATCAGGCCGGGAATATCGGCCAGCACAAATTCGCGCCCGTCCACATGCACAACCCCAAGGCCGGGATGCAGAGTGGTGAAGGGATAATCGGCAATTTTGGGCTTTGCCGCCGAAACCGAGGCCAGAAAGGTCGATTTTCCGGCATTGGGCAGGCCGACAAGACCGGCATCAGCGATGAGTTTGAGGCGCAACACAATGTTGCGCTCCTCGCCCTCAAGGCCGGAATTGGCGCGGCGCGGCGCCTGATTGGTCGAGCTTTTGAAATAAGCATTGCCAAAACCGCCATTGCCGCCCTTGGCCAGCACAATTTTTTCACCCACATGGGTCAGATCGGCCAGAAGGGTTTCGCCATCCTCATCATAAATCTGGGTGCCTTCCGGCACTTTGAGCACAACATCGGCCCCCTTGGCGCCGTGGCGGTTTTTGCCCATGCCGTGCATACCGGTTTTGGCCTTGAAATGCTGCTGATAGCGGTAGTCAATCAGCGTATTGAGCCCTTCGACACATTCCACAATGACATCACCGCCGCGCCCGCCGTCGCCGCCATCCGGCCCGCCGAATTCGATAAATTTTTCACGACGGAAAGAGACGCAGCCCGCGCCGCCATTGCCGGAACGAATATAGATTTTTGCTTCATCAAGAAATTTCATGCCCTGTTCCTAGAGTAAAATCACTGAAAATTGAAGAGTTTTTATCAGATTGCTGCAGCTTTCCTGCACCCGCACCGAAACTGCCGCCAACAGGCTTGACAGACCCGCCCTCTCACGCATCATCCCTCCATGCCCCAAGCCGTTCAACAGCCCGATATTCAGATGATGCAACAGGCCATCACCCGCAGCGGGCTGGTGCTGCGCGGCGCATTCCTCACCGATCCGGCGCAGGATCACGGGCTGGCTCAGGGCACAGTGCTGCTGATCGGCATGGTCGGGCGCGAAGGCTGGGATAAATTTGCCAGCTCACCTGAGGCGGGCGACGGACAGCCCGACCCGCTGGACCGCTGGTCGAAACGGCTGATTAACACTTTGGCGCGCCAGTGGGGCGGACAGGCCTTTTATCCGTCGGACGGGCCGCCCTATGTTCCGTTTCAGCGCTGGGCACAGCGCGCCGAAGCGCTGTTTCCCTCACCGCTCGGCTTGCTGATTCATCCCCTCTATGGCTTGTCGCATTCCTATCGTGGCGCACTGCTGGTGCCCCAAAAGCTGGAGGTTCAAAAGCCCGCTGCGGCAGCCAACCCCTGCACAGCCTGCATAGAAAAGCCCTGCCTCACGGCCTGCCCTGTCAGCGCATTCAGCATAGAGGGCTATGATGTGGGGGCCTGCGCCGCCCATCTGAACAGCGCCAGCCAAAGCTGCCGCGCGCAAGGGTGTCTGGCCCGCGCTGCCTGCCCGGTGGGGCGGGATTTTGCCCAAGCCCCGGCCCAGATCGCCTTTCACATGCAGGCCTTTTACAAAGCCCGCGCCACACCGGCTATTTCAGATAGACATAAACATCCACCTGCAGATTGACATCATCCGGGCCTTTGGCCTCATTGAGATATTCCTCAACAAACAGGTCGCGCGCGTCAAACCCGCGCTCGTCCAGATAGGCCGTGATGGCCTCATAGGTTGTGTCAATATCATCATAGGCACCGCGGTGCTGAAATTTCAGCACCTTGCCCGCCGGTGACATGCCGAAAGTTATGTCGCCCGGCAGGCTGGTTTTGCCTTCGGGGGCTTTTTCAATCGGCAGCATGATCTGATATTTGAAATCCTGATCATTGGTTTCGACAAACACCGCCAGCGGCTTGCCGGTCACTGGAATGTTCTCGGCTGCCAGCGCCTCCGCTATTTTTTTAAAGGCCCCATGAATGACCTTATAGCCGTCATCCCCGGTGGCTTTACC
>DAIMHB010000463.1:0-2034 GCA_036723545.1 Beijerinckiaceae bacterium | reverse complement strand
CGCTGGGGCAGGACAGAGGCTTTAAATTCAGGCTGGAGAATCTGTCGCTGCCGGTGACGCTGGTGGCCAGTGAGACCGGACAGGCCGAGCGCCGCCTCTGCGCCTATTTTGGCGTGGCCACGCTGGATGGCTTTGGTGCCTTATCCCGTGCTGAGGTCAATGCGGCGGCACTGGCCCTGCATTATGTCGAAAAAACACAAATTGGCTCCCGCCCGATGCTGGCAATACCGCAGCGCGCGCGCAGCAGCCAGTTTCTGGCGATTGACGCGGCCACGCGCACCAGTCTGGAGCTGATGCGCACATTGTCCGGCGAGCGGGCCGGGTCTTTGCTGGATACGCTGGATATGACCATCACGCCCGCAGGTGCGCGCCTGCTGGCCGAGCGTCTGGCGGGGCCGGTGATGGATGTGCGGATCATTGCGGCGCGGCAGGAGGCTTTGGCCTGGTTTGTTGAGGACAGCTTGCTGCGGGCGGATGTGCGGGCCCTGCTGAAATCTATGCCGGATATGATCCGCGCTTTGTCGCGTCTGGCGCTGGAGCGCGGCGGGCCGCGGGATCTGGCCGCCCTGCGCGACGGGCTGAGCACAGCCCAGCTTATGGCGGCACGGCTCTGCCGTCAGAACAATCTGCCGGACGAGATCAGCGCCGCTGTTGCGGCCTGTCTGGCGGTGCCGGTCAGCCTTGGCGAGCATCTGACGCAGTGTCTGGGTCCCGACATGCCGCTGAACAAACGCGACGGCAATTTTATTGCTGCCGGTTTTGACCCCGCGCTGGATGAAGCCCGCGCCCTGCGTGATGAAAGCCGCAAGGTGGTCGCGGCCATGCAGGCCACCTATGCGCAAATGTGTGAAACCAAACAACTGCGCATCAAATATAATAATTTTCTGGGCTATTATGTCGAGGTGCCGCAGGCTTTGGGCGCAACCCTGCTGCAATCGCCGCTCAATGCCACATTTATTCATCGCCAGACCATGTCGGATGCCATGCGCTTTTCGACACCTGAACTCGCCGAACTGGAGGCCAAAATTGCCTCCGCCGCCGATCGTGCGCTGGCGCTTGAATTGCAGCATTTTGATGCGGTTGTGGGCGAGGCGCTGGCTGTGGGCGAGGCCATCCGCGCTGCCAATGCCGCGCTGGCCGTGCTGGATCTGTCTGCGGCATTGGCCGAGCTTGCGGCGCAGCGCGGCTGGGTGCGGCCACGGGTGAGCCAATCCACCGCCTTCAACATTATCGGCGGACGGCACCCCGTGGTGGAATCCGCCCTCAAACAGCGCGGCACGGCCTTTGTGGCCAATAACAGCACTTTGTCGCTTGAGTCGGGCAATGTGCTGGCTTTGATTACCGGCCCGAATATGGCGGGTAAATCCACTTATTTAAGACAAAATGCCCTGATGGTGATTCTGGCGCAGATGGGCGCTTTTGTGCCCGCGCAAAGTGCGGAAATCGGCATTGTTGATCGTCTGTTCTCGCGCGTTGGTGCTTCGGATGATCTGGCGCGCGGACGCTCGACCTTCATGGTGGAAATGGTGGAAACCGCCGCCATTCTCAATCAGGCCACCGCGCAATCTCTGGTGATTCTCGATGAAATTGGTCGTGGCACCGCCACTTATGACGGACTTTCGATTGCCTGGGCCTGTCTTGACCATCTGCATGACATCAACCGCTGCCGCACCCTTTTCGCCACGCATTTTCATGAGCTGACGCGGCTTGGCTCTGAACTGCCCCGCCTCGCCAATCTCACCATGCGGGTCACGGAATGGAATGGCGATGTGGTGTTTCTGCATGAGGTGATTGAGGGGGCGGCCAGCCGCTCTTACGGCATTCAGGTGGCCAAGCTGGCAGGCCTGCCCAAAACGGTGATTGACCGTGCCGCCATTCTGCTGGCCGAGCTGGAAGCGGGTGGTCATGGCCCGAATATGGATCATCTGGGTGATGATCTGCCCCTCTTCGCGGCCCCTGTGCGCCACAGGCCCCTTCCTGCTCCGGAACCTGCGGGGCCTGATCCGCTCCATGAGGCCTTGCGGGGCATTGATC
>DAIMHB010000462.1:0-2034 GCA_036723545.1 Beijerinckiaceae bacterium | reverse complement strand
TGGCCTCTCCGCATGGGATAAAAATCCCGAAAATTATTCGGTGGCTGTTGAACATGACGATATGTGTGCTGTTCTGGCGGCAGCGGGTGTTACCCGCGCCATTTTTGTGGGCACCTCGCGCGGCGGCATCCAGACCATGTTCACCGCCGCCAAAATGCCGGACATGGTGCACGCCGCAGTGCTCAATGACATCGGGCCGGTGATTGAAATGGACGGCCTTATGCGCATCAAGGACTATGTCGGCAAATTTCCGAAAGTTTCGACATGGGCAGAGATTATCGCCATTCTCAAAATCGGCATGGCGGACTATTTCCCTGCGGTGACAGATGCTGAATTTGAGACCTATGCCAAAATCACCTTTGTTGAAAACAATGGCGAGATCGTCATGCGTTATGATCCTGCGGTGGCTCAGACCTTTGCCGCTGTGTCTTACGAAAATCCTCTGCCCGCCATCTGGCCGCTCTATGAGGCGCTGGGCACCATGCCACTGCTGATTATTCGTGGCTCAACCTCGGATTTGCTCTCCCCCGCAACCGTTGCCGAAATGATCGCGCGGCATCCGGGGGCTGAATTTCATGAGGTGGCCGGACAGGGCCATGCGCCGCTGCTGCTGGATATGCCCTCGTGCCAACGCATAGCCGATTTTATTGCAAAAATAGATAATTAACCCATGCCCCTCTCGATAAAAGAGGGGCATGAATGTTCATGCCTTTTGGGCTTGCGCCTCAGCCACAGCCACGGCGGTCATATTGACAATGCCCCGCGCTGTGACGGAGGCAGACACCACATGCGCAGGTTTGGCCGGTCCGATCAGAATCGGGCCGACAGGCAGCGCGTCGGCCATGATCTTGGTCAGCTGAAAGGCAATATTGGCGGCATCCAGACTCGGCATCACCAGCACATTGGCCTCACCGCGCAGGGTCGAGGAGGGCAGAACAATATCGCGCAGGGTCTGGCTCATGGCCGTATCGGCCTGCATTTCACCATCCACTTCGAGATGGGGTGCCCGCTCCCGAATCAGAGCCAGGGCTTCGCGCATCTTGACGGCAGAACCCGATTCGCTCTCGCCAAAGTCCGAATGCGATAGAAGTGCAATTTTCGGCGTCATACCAAAACGCGCCACATGTTCAGCGCATAAAATGGTCATGTCCGCCAGCTCGATGGCGCTGGGGTTGTCCCGCACATGCGTATCGGCAATGAAAAACGCGCCGCGCTGGGTGATCAGCAGGCTCATGGCCGAAAAGTCCCGCACGCCGGGCGCAAGGCCGATGATGTCCTTGATATGCTTCAAACGCGAGCGAAACCGCCCTTCCAGCCCGCAGATCATGGCGTCGGCAATGCCCTTGCGCACCGCCACCGCCGCAATAATGGTGCTGCTGGTGCGCACCAATGTGCGCGCAGCGGCGGGCGAAATGCCCTTTCGCCCTGCGGCTTCGGCATATTCGGCCACGAAATCCCGATAGCGCGTGTCATTTTCCGGATTGACCAGTTCAAAATCGCGTCCGGGACGAATCGAGAGGCCAAAGCGCTCAAGGCGCGCCTCCACCACCTGCGGGCGGCCAATCAGAATGGGAATGGCCAGCCCCTCCTCAATCACCACCTGCGCGGCGCGCAGCACCCGCTCCTCCTCACCATCGGCATAAATCACCCGCTTCGGGTTGAGCTTGGCCTGCTCAAACAAGGGCTTCATGATAAAGCCGGAGCGGAACACAAAGCGCGACAGCGATTCATTATAGGCCTTGAAATCCTCAATCGGCTTGCGGGCCACGCCGGTGTCCATCGCGGCCTTGGCCACAGCAGGGGCTATGCGCAAAATCAGGCGCGGATCAAATGGCGAGGGAATCAGCGAATTGGGCCCGAACATCGGCGCCTCTCCGCCATAGGCGCGCGCCACCACATCAGAGGGGGCCTCGCGTGACAATTCGGCAATGGCATAGACCGCCGCGCGCTTCATCTCCTCATTGATGGTGGTGGCATGAACATCCAGCGCCCCGCGGAAAATATAGGGAAAGCACAGAACATTATTGACCTGAT
>DAIMHB010000461.1:0-2036 GCA_036723545.1 Beijerinckiaceae bacterium | reverse complement strand
AGTCGGTGGCGCTCGCTCTGGGGGCGGGTGGCGCGCGCGGGCTGGCGCATATTGTGGTGCTGGAGGCGCTGGACGAGTTGGGCGTGGTGCCGGTGGTTCTTGCTGGCACATCCATGGGGGCGGTGCTGGGCGCGGTCTATGCCGCCGGATTTTCGGGCAAGGATATCCGGCAATATCTGCTCAATCTGCTGCGCGACAAGCCGGATGTGATGGCGCGGCTGCTGCGGGCGCGGGTGGGGCGTTTTTCTGATCTGCTCACCCGCTTTTTGAGCAATCCGGCTTTGCTGGATGGTGAGGTGTTTCTGGAGCAGTTCTGGCCGCGCGCCATGCCGCAGACATTCGAAACGCTTAAAATTCCATTCATTGCGGTGGCGACTGATTTTTTAAGCCATAGCCCGGCCTATGTGAACACCGGGCCGCTGATTCCGGCGGTGGCGGGGTCAATGGCCATTCCGGGCCTCATCAAACCGGTGGCGCATCAGACACAGGTGCTGATCGATGGCGGGGCGGTCAATCCGCTGCCCTTTGATCTTGTGAAGGCCGAATGTGTGATCGCGGTGGATGTCACCGGCGGGCCGAATGGCCAGCGTGTCAAAGCGCCGGAGCCTTTCGAGGCGATGCTGGGCGCTGCGCAGATCATGCAGGGGGCCATTACCCGCGAAAAGCTGAAAAGCGGCCAGCCCGATATTTTGCTGCGGCCCCATATTGACCAGTTCAAGGCGCTGGATTTTTTTCAAGCGCGGGAGATTCTCAAAAGTGCCGAACCCTTGCGCGACGAGGTGAAGCGCGCGCTGGAGAAACACTGGGGGTAGGGTGTATCAACCCCTCTCCCTTCATCCTTCGAGACGCGCTTTGCGCTCCTCAGCATGAAGGGAGAGGGAATTTCGAACTCATGCGCCGCGTTTCAATACCGCGCCAGAACCTTTTGCACGGCTGCAACCAAATCCGCTTCAGGCACCGCAAATTGCGATTTTTCTTTGAGCACGAGATAGGCCTCGCGCTCCAGTGTTTTGGCGGCGCTGGCAAGCTCGGCACCGGCAATCAGATCTTTGATGATGACCTCGCCCTTCTCGCGCTCGTTCGAGCCTTGAATCACGGCCACGACAGAGCCGCGCTTGTCGGCATATTTGAGCTGGGCATTCATGCCAGCCGCGCCCAAATAAAGCTCTGCGGCAATGCCAGAGGCGCGCAAGCGGCTGACAAGGCGCTGATAATCAGCGATTTTGTCCTTGTCCATCACCAGCACAACTACGGGGCCGCGCGCGGTCATATCCGCCACAATCGGGCTTTTCACCGCTTTGAGCGCCGACAGCAGCCGCGAAACACCAATGGAAAAGCCGGTGGCGGGCACAGGCTCGGTGCGGAAGCGCCCCACCAGCCCGTCATAACGCCCACCGCCGCCCACAGAGCCGAAGCGGATCGGCTTGCCGTCCTCCGCCGCGATTTCAAAGGTCAGTTCGGCCTCGAACACCGGGCCGGTGTAATATTCCAGCCCGCGCACGACGGACTTGTCGATGAGTATTCGATCTTCAGAATACCCGCTCGCTTTAACTATTTCGGCAATTTGTTTGAGCTCACTCAATCCATTGCAGCCAGTTTCTCCCAATACTACTTTATTTTCAAGCCATTCAAGTCGATCTGAATTTTTAGACCCCTGAACCGATAAAATATCATCTATATAACCTTTATTTGCATCGCTTGTAAATCCAAGGAAACGCATCACATTATTTATCTGGGAGTTTTCTAAGCCAGCACCTTTAGTAAAGTCGCCGCTTTCGTCACGACGCCCGCCACCTAAAAGTGCCATGACTCCCTCTAAACCTAAGCGATCATATTTATCAATCGCGCGTAGCACGGTCAGGCGGCGTCCGGCATTTTCGGCTCCGCCAAGGCCAATGGCTTCCATCACACCGTCCAGAACCTTGCGGTTATTAACCTTGATAATATATTGGCCGCGCGCAATGCCCAGCGCCTCCAGCGTGTCCGCCGCCATCATGCAGATTTCAGCATCCGCCGCGACAGAGCCAGAGCCCACC
>DAIMHB010000460.1:0-2043 GCA_036723545.1 Beijerinckiaceae bacterium | reverse complement strand
GCCGCTAAGCGCTTGATCACGTCGCGCCCCGGGGCGCAGTGTGCAGATTACAGAACGGCGGCATGGGGTCGCCGTTCCGCAAGTTTAAGATTTCGTCATGGCAGGATCGCAAGACACTTTATCTCATGGGGCGCAGCGCCCCGGGGGCAGTGTCTTGCCGTCTTGCACATGGCGTTTACCACTGAAAGCAAAGACATATGTTTGATATTCAACGCGAAGTCATTGAATGGGCGGGCCGCAAGCTCACCCTTGAGACCGGCAAGATTGCCCGTCAGGCCGATGGCGCGGTGCTCGCCACCTATGGCGAAACCACCGTTCTGGCCACTGTTGTTTCGGCCAAAGCTCCCAAGCCCGGTCAGGACTTTTTCCCCCTCACGGTCAATTATCAGGAAAAATCCTTTGCGGCTGGCCGTATTCCCGGCGGTTATTTCAAGCGCGAAGGCCGCCCGAGCGAAAAAGAGACCCTTGTCTCGCGCCTGATTGACCGGCCAATCCGCCCGCTGTTTCCGGAAGGCTATCGCAATGACACGCAGGTTGTGGTCACGGTGCTGAGCCATGATCTGGAAAATGATCCGGATATTCTGGCCCTCGTCGCCACCTCTGCTGCGCTGACCCTGTCCGGCGTGCCATTTATGGGCCCTGTGGGCGGTGCGCGCGTTGGCATGATCAACGGCGCGCTGAAGCTGAACCCGACCATTGATGAAATGAAGGATTCGGCTCTCGATCTCGTGGTGGCCGGCACAGGCGACGCGGTGCTGATGGTGGAATCGGAAGCCAAGGAGCTTTCAGAAGAGGTGATGTTGCAGGCGGTGATGCATGGCCATGCCGGTTTCCAGCCGGTGATTGATGCCATCATCCGCCTGGCTGAGAAGGCCGCGAAAGAGCCGCGTGATCTCGCCATTGTCGATAAATCCGAAGCTGAAGCGGCGGTCAGTGCCATTGCCGAGGCGGAACTGCGCGAGGCCTATAAGCTCACCGCCAAGCAGGAACGCTATAAGGCTGTGGACGCGGTCAAGGCCAAGGTCGAGGCGGCTTTGTTCGCTGAAGGCGAGTCCAAATTCTCCAAGGAAATGGTCAAGGAAGTGTTCCATGACCTGCAGGCCAAGGTTGTGCGCTGGAATGTGCTCGACACCGGCATCCGTATCGATGGCCGCGACGTGAAAACCGTTCGCCCTATTGTTTCGGAAGTGGGCATTCTGCCGCGCACCCATGGTTCGGCTTTGTTCACCCGTGGCGAGACACAGGCGCTGGTTGTGGCGACGCTTGGCACCGGCGAGGATGAGCAGTTCATTGACAGTCTGGAAGGCACCTATAAGGAGCGCTTCCTGCTGCATTACAACTTCCCTCCCTATTCTGTGGGTGAAACCGGCCGTATGGGCTCGCCGGGTCGCCGCGAAATCGGCCATGGCAAGCTGGCCTGGCGCGCGCTGCGCCCGATGCTGCCGACCGCCGCTGAATTCCCCTACACCGTGCGTATCGTCTCGGAAATTACCGAATCCAACGGCTCCTCGTCGATGGCGACGGTCTGCGGCTCCTCGCTGGCTTTGATGGATGCAGGTGTGCCTCTGAAGCGCCCCACCGCCGGTATTGCCATGGGCCTCATTCTGGAGGGCGAGCGTTTTGCGGTTCTCTCCGATATTCTGGGTGATGAGGATCATCTCGGCGACATGGACTTCAAGGTGGCCGGCACTTCGGAAGGCATCACCGCGCTTCAGATGGACATCAAGATTTCCGGCATCACCGAAGAAATCATGAAGGTGGCTTTGGCGCAGGCCAATGCCGGCCGTATGCACATTTTGGGCGAAATGGCCAATGCCCTGACCGGCGCCCGCGCCGAGCTGGGCGAATTTGCCCCGCGCATTGAAACCATGAAAATCCCGACCGACAAGATCCGCGAAGTGATCGGCACCGGCGGCAAGGTGATCCGCGAGATCGTCGAAAAAACCGGCGCGAAGATCAATATTGAAGATGACGGCACAGTGAAAATTGCCTCCTCGGATGGCAATTCGATCAAGGCGGCGATCAACTGGATCAAGTCGATTG
>DAIMHB010000459.1:0-2062 GCA_036723545.1 Beijerinckiaceae bacterium | reverse complement strand
CCTGCGCGCAGGAGTTGCGCAGCATTCCGCCATGGGCATCATCACCGAGCGCTGTCAGCAAATGTGTTTCGCACCCCAGCAAAGCGAGATTATGGGCAATATTGCGCCCCACACCCCCCACACTCAGCCGGATATGGCCCGGATTGGAGCTGCCCGCCACCACAGCACCCTCAATATGGCATTTTATGTCCATATTTGCGCCGCCAATAATCAGGATGTTCATGTTCGGTGACACTGCATGAGAGCGCCCTCCTGCGGGATGCTGTATTTCTTGGGCGCAAAAAGGCGACACGCCCTAGCCATTTGGAACGATCTTATGCTATCTGAAGAATGGTTTGCCGACCAGATGGTCGTTTTGCGCTTAAGTCTATAGTCTAATAAGAGGGAAGCCCGTATGGTCAGTCGTATTGTCACCGTCGACCCTTTCGATCTTGTCGTTTTCGGCGGTACGGGCGACCTCGCCTATCGCAAATTGTTTCCGGCGCTGTTTCGCCGCGACCATGACCATCAATTCACCGAACCTACCCGTATTATCGGCATTTCGCGCAAAGACATGGCGGTGGACGCCTTTAAAACCACGGTTCTCGACGCTTTGAAAAAATTTGTTGCCCCTGATGCGCTGGAGCCGGATGTGGTTGAGCGGTTCATGGCCCGCATTGACTATGTGGCTGTCGATGCCAAGGGCGAAGCCGGATGGGCCACGCTGGCGGCGCATCTGCACAGTGAACCGGATAAAATCCGTGCCTATTATCTGGCCACCAGCCCGGATCTGTTCGGGCCGATTGCGGCCGGTCTGGCGCGTCAGAATCTGGTGACGCCCAATTCGCGCATCATCGTTGAAAAGCCGATCGGCAAGGACGGCGAGTCTGCCGCTGCCATCAATGATGCGCTGGGGGCGGTGTTTTCGGAAAAGCAGATTTATCGTATCGATCATTATCTGGGCAAGGAGACGGTGCAGAATTTGATGGCGCTGCGCTTTGCCAATGCCCTGTTTGAGCCGATCTGGAATTCTGCCCATATCGACCATGTGCAGATCACCGCTGCTGAATCCATTGGTGTCGAGGGGCGCGGGCCTTATTATGACAATTCCGGCGCAATGCGCGACATGGTGCAAAATCATCTTTTGCAACTGCTCTGCCTTGTGGCGATGGAGCCACCCTCCTCGCTGGACGCCGATGCCGTGCGGGATGAAAAGCTGAAAGTGCTGAAATCCTTGGTGCCGATCACCGAGGCCAATGCCAGCACCCTCACTGTGCGCGGGCAATATCGCGCCGGTGTCAGCGACGGGGCCTCTGTGCCGGGCTATCTGGAAGAACTGGGCCGCGACTCCAGCACCACAGAAACATTTGTTGCCCTGAAGGTGAATGTTGCCAACTGGCGCTTTGCCGATGTGCCCTTTTATGTGCGCTCGGGCAAGCGTATGCCGCAGCGCGTGTCCGAGATCACCATCGTGTTCAAGCCGGTGCCTTTCTCGATTTTTGGGTCCAGTGTGGGGGCCATTCCGGCCAACCGGCTGGTCATCCGCCTGCAGCCGGATGAGGGCATCAAGCTCTGGCTGATGATCAAGGAGCCGGGCCCGGGCGGTGTGCGCCTGCAGCATGTGCCGCTCGACATGAGCTTTGCCACCACCTTCGACGGCCATATTCCGGAAGCCTATGAGCGGCTGCTGATGGATGTTATCCGTGGCAATGCCACCCTGTTCATGCGCCGCGACGAGGTGGAGGCGGCATGGCGGTTCATTGACCCGATCCGCGCGGCCTGGGCCAACAGCAAGGATCTGCCGCGCCCCTATGCGGCGGGGTCCTGGGGGCCGGTGGCCTCCATTGCGCTTGTCGAGCGTGATGGCCGCACCTGGAATGAAGATTTAGAGGGATGAGTGACCATTATTTTTCTTCTGGTGCCGCGCTTGCGCCCGCTCTGGCTGAGGCCGTGGCTGAGGCTTTGCGCCTTGGCCTCGCACAGCGCGGGGCTGCCTCGCTGGCGGTGTCGGGCGGCAAAACACCTCTGGCCTTTTTTGAGGCCCTCTCACACCAGAAACTGGACTGGAGCAAGGTGAGCGTAA
>DAIMHB010000458.1:0-2077 GCA_036723545.1 Beijerinckiaceae bacterium | reverse complement strand
ATGGCATTCGTGTGAGCGTTGATGATGGCACATGGGGGCTGGTGCGCGCCTCCTCCAATAAGCCGGAACTGGTGGTGGTGGTCGAAAGCCCCGCCTCGGAGGCTCAAATGCGCGCCATGTTTCAGGCCCTAGACGCGATCCTGCGTAAAAATCCTGAAGTCGGCGACTATAATCAGACGATATAGTGCAAAGGGAACCTATGCGGCACTGACTCTTTCATGTCGCCTTGCGCTCGCTTCCGGCCTGCGGCTGCGGTATAATGGCGCTTCATTCAGGGAGTTTGCCATGCCGCATGTGACATTGAATATTCTGCCGGATGCGGAGATTGCGGCGCGGCTGGCGCGCGATCTGCCGCATTGGCGCTATGCCGACAACCATCTCGTGCGGCTTTGCACCACGACAGGCTGGAAGTCCACGCTGATGGTGGTCAATACCATCGGCCATCTGGCGGAGGCGGCATGGCACCATCCTGACCTGTCCGTATCCTATGCCAGAGTGGAGATACGGCTGCAAAGCCATGATGCAGGGGGCATAACCATGCGGGACCTTGAACTGGCCGAAATGATCGAGCGGGTGGTGTTCTGGCAGCCCGCCAGGCTTGGCCTGACGCTGGAGGGCACGCCGCAGACCAAAGAAGCCGGATATATTGTCTATGACTGAGGTGGGTCTGGGGTTCGGCAGCAATATCGGCGACAAGGCGGGATTTATTCTTCAGGCGGTGCGGGAGATTCAGGCCGGCGGCGTGGTTCGCAATTTTCGCCTTTCGTCACTTTATCGTTCAGCCCCTTGGGGCAATCTCGATCAGGACTGGTTTGTGAATGCCTGCGGCGTGGGTGAGACCGAGCTTTCGCCGATAGAGCTGCTGCGCTTTGTGCAGGGGGTCGAGCAGCGCATGGGCCGCCAGCGCATTGTGCATTGGGGGCCGCGCAATATTGATATTGACCTGCTTTATTATGGTGCAGAAAAGCTCCATCTGCCCGATCTGACCATTCCGCATGTGGAGGTGCTGAACCGGGCCTTCGTGCTCGTGCCGTTGCTAGAGCTGAAACCAGACCTGATGCTGGGCGGTGTAGCCGCCCGTGACGCGCTGGCAAAGCTGGACAGTTCCGATATGGTGCGCATATCCTGACGCGAGAAATGAGCGCGCCGCGCGCCGGAATTTGAACTTATGCGGCAGATTATTTACGCATAGCGGCGTCGCGCTTCACGCTCTGCCACGCGTGCCGAGGGGCTGGCTGCGGCATTGATGGTTTCGCTGTTGGATATGGATGATGCTCCGCCGACATTGAATTGCCGGATCAGCGCCGAAAGACGACCGGCCTCGGTTGAAAGCGATTGACTGGCGGCATTGGCCTCTTCAGCCATAGCCGCATTTTGCTGGGTAATCTGGTCCATATTATTGACAGTCTGATTGATATGGTCGAGGCCGGTTGATTGTTCTTTTGAGCCCGCAGATATGTCCGTTACAGCCTGATTGATGGAAATAATCTGTTCCATGATTTGATTCAGTGATTTTCCTGTTTTGGCCACAAGGTCAACGCCTATGCTGACCTGCTCGCTGGAGGTTGAAATCAGCCCTTTGATCTCCTTGGCCGCATCGGAGGAGCGGACAGCCAGCCCTCGTACTTCGGAAGCCACAACGGCAAAACCGCGGCCAGCATCGCCCGCTCTTGCAGCCTCAACGCCGGCATTGAGCGCCAGAAGATTGGTCTGGAAGGCAATTTCGTCAATCACGCCGATAATCTGGCTGATTTGTTGCGACGATTTTGCAATGCGGTCCATAGCGGTAATGGTTTCATTGACAATCGCCACGCCGTTTTTGGCTTGGTTGTTGGCCTCACCTGAAATTAATTGTGCATGATAGGCGCCCTCGGCTGATTTTTTGACATTTGTGGTCATTTCATCCAGAGCCGATGCCGTTTCTTCGAGATTGGCCGCCTGTGTTTGCGTGCGGGTTGAAAGATCCTCCGACGCTGCCGAAATTTCGCGTGTTCCGTTGGTGATGGCCTCTGTTCCTGAAACAATGGCGGTGATGGTGGCCGCAAGTTTTTCCATTGAACTGTTATAGGATATACGC
>DAIMHB010000457.1:217-2087 GCA_036723545.1 Beijerinckiaceae bacterium | reverse complement strand
AGGCCAGATAGCCCACGCGACCCGAAAGGCTGGTTGACCAATTCTCGGCAGCGGACGCCGTCACGCCGCTGCCATAGGTATAGACATCGGCTTTGGCAGCCATATTGCTGCGGTCCGCGCTGATCTGCGCGCCGATGAGCCAACGCTCCGAAATCATCTGGTCATAACCCGCCAGCAACCCCAGGCCTGAGCCCCTTGCCCCAAAGCCATTGGCATCGAACAGATTGGTGCTTTTGAATTCAATATTGCCCATGTTTTGCTCAAGGCTTGCACCAAGATAAAAACCCGTCCAAGTGAATACAGGCAAGGCCACCGGCGGTTGCGAGAGAATCATCTTGGATGGCAAATCTGTCGCTAAAGCCGACGCAGGCGCAGCCAAAACGGCCACAAGAGCAATAATCTTTTTCATGAAAACCCTAAAAAAATAAATAACTAATAATGATTCAATTTCTTCCAGATTGGGGATGAGATCAAGCGCGAATCCTGCCCACGGGGCATGAATAACAAACTTGTTGCAGATGAACCACATTCAGCCCCGCGCGACTTCGCGCAGGCGCAGGCAAAAGAGCCTGAATATGCAGATTTAGACGGAATTTTCGGCTATAATCGGCTGATTTCATATAACATCCACCCACGCAGGGTCGCACAACAGCTCGTGCGGATGTCATTGCCCTTCATTTGCAAATATATGAATTTAAAAAATGCAATTTAAGATTGTATTTATAAACATAACTACTTGAATAATATATTTTAGGTTGTATTCTTAGTGGTGTTCACCATAAATACAGGGCTAATTCATGGCTGCGCGGCGAAAACCACCGACTTCACAGGCTGCATTGACCCGCATGGGCGATGAGGATACGTTCTGGCCACAACCTGAAAAGCGGTCTGCATCCGAACAACGTGCCGATACGGCCCGCTATATTTCAACAATAGTGACAGAACTGGCGCAAATGGCGGGAAATTGCCGGCTGGATACGCTGAATTACCTGCTTGTAATGGCGCAGATGGAAGCTGAAGTGGCCGCACGCCGCTCAACCCTGATGAAACCGCAGTCTTAACGCCCAATTCACAGCAGCGATAGCATGCCATTGCCATGGCGTTGCAGGCTGCCGTCAAGTTCGAGATCCAGCAAGACGGAATGCACCACCTGCGCCTCCAGACCGGAGCTGCGAATCAAATCATCCAGCGCGACCGGCACAGGGCCTAACAGAGCGGACACAAGCGCCCGCACATCTTCCCCCTCGGCCACATCTGCCGTGAAGGGCGCGCCGATCCATTCGTCCTCAGACTCTTGAAATGCGCTTGGTCCGGGCGAAAACAGATCCCTCAATGGCAGGCCGGACTGACGGACAGCCGCCAGCGCGTCCACAACATCGGAAACCTGAGTGCACAGGCTCGCCCCTTCGCGCAGCAGATTGTTTGTGCCCTCCGCACGCGGATCCAGCGGGGAGCCGGGCACGGCAAACACCTGCCGTCCCTGCTCATTGGCCAGACGCGCGGTGATCAGAGAGCCGGAGCGCAGGGCCGCCTCGATCACAACCGTTGCAAGGGCCACACCGGCAACCAGCCGGTTGCGGCGCGGAAAATCCCGCCCGCGCGGCTCCCAATTCAGCGGCATTTCAGACATCAGCGCCCCGGAGATGGCAATATCCTCGGCAAGCTGCACATGTTCGGAGGGGTAAATGCGGTTATGCCCGCCCGCCAGCACCGCCAGTGTGCCTGTGGCCAGCCCCGCACGATGGGCCTTGGCATCAATGCCGCGCGCCAGCCCCGAAGCAATGACATAACCCGCCTCGCCCAGCCCGCGCGCAAGCCGCTCGGCAAACACCAGCCCCGCCGTGGAGGCATTGCGCGAGCCCACCAGCGA
>DAIMHB010000457.1:0-207 GCA_036723545.1 Beijerinckiaceae bacterium | reverse complement strand
GTTAAGGTCAAGCGGGCCGCGCACAAAGAGCAAGGGCGGAGGCGTGTCGATCTCACGCAGAGCTGGCGGATAGGCCGGCTCGCAAAATGCAAGAATACGAATGTTTTTGGCCAATGTGGCTGCATATTCGCGCTCGGCCTCGTCGCGGGGCGTGATGCGTATATTCGCCATTCTGCCGGATTTGATCAGCTCCGGCAGCGCTTTCAG
>DAIMHB010000456.1:0-2090 GCA_036723545.1 Beijerinckiaceae bacterium | reverse complement strand
GCTTCATAGGTTGCCAGATCACGCCCAGATTGCCGCCAATCGCGGCATAGCCGCCCAGCATGGACGCAAAAGCGACAATCAGGCCAATGATGAAATTCAATGTCGGACTCCCCCGGTCTGTTCTGCGGCCATGGCAGATATGAACGGCCAATTCCTAGCGGCGGAGACTTGCGCGGGGCTGGTTGCGGGGCCGTTTGTCGGCCCGCAAGCCTGAAGCAAGCCCGGTGTCACACAGTGCACACACCCCGCCGCGCGGCGGATGATCCGGTTTCAGGCTTGAGGACAGATGCAAACCAATTTTGCCATTACGCTTTCGGCACAGGTGGCGCTGGAACGGCGCCTGGCCACGGTTGCGCATAATATTGCCAATATGAACACGGTCGGTTTTCGCGCGGAAGGCGAAAGTTTCGAGGCGTTTGTGTCGCGCGGGGCGGATCTGGGTGTGTCCTACACGGTGCCGCAGGCGCTATATATTTCACTGGAGCAGGGTGAGCTGACCAAAACCGACAATCCGCTGGATGTCGCGCCCACAGGCAATGGCTGGCTGGCGATCAACACGCCCAAAGGCACGGCTTATACCCATGATGGCCGGATGCAGATTTCGCCCGAAGGCGAATTGCAGACCCTGACCGGCCATCAGGTGCTGGATTCGGGTCTCTCGCCCATCCGGCTTGATCCGGCAGCGGGCGCGCCGACCATCACCCGTGACGGCATGATTGTTCAGGGCAAAACCCCTGTCGGCACTATCGGAGTTTTCAGCCTTGACCCCGCGGCCAAACTCACGCGCAATGACACTTCATCGGTTCTGTCGGACAAGCCTGCCACGCCGGTGCAGGATTTTACCAAAACAGGGCTTGTGCAGGGCTTCACCGAGGGCGCCAATATAAATCCGGTGCTGGAAATGGCCAAGATGATGGAAATCAGCCGGGCATTTGAACAGGTCACCAATACCAATCAGGTCAATGATCAATCCATGTCCGATGCCATTAAAACGCTCGGTTCCAACGCATGAGCAGGACGGGCGCGCTCGAAAGACTGGCGCGGGTGGTGGAGGATTTTGCCCGCCAGCCGGATTTTATCTCGCTGGCGGGGCAGATCACCGAAATTTCGCCCGGCTTTTGCAAGGTGGCCGGTCTGTCCCAGGCGGTCAAGCTGGGTGATTATGTCACGTTGCCGCATGAGGATCATCTGACTTTGGGCGAAATCCTGCGCATTGATGCCGGATCTGTCACTGTCAAATTTTTTACACCGCCGGCAAACCTGTCGCTGGGCAGCTATGTGCGCCATTTTGGCCGTTTGGCCCTGCGCCCGCATATCAGCTGGAAGGGCCGCGTCATCAATGCGCTGGGCCAGCCGGTGGATGATGGTGCGGCACTGCTTTCAGGGCCGGACAGTTTCAACATCAATGCCAACCCGCCCAATGCCATGCGCAGGGGCCGCGTTTCCACAAAAATCATGACCGGCATTCGGGTGATTGATTGTTTCACGCCCATATGTGCTGGCCAGCGTCTGGGCATTTTTGCCGGTTCAGGCGTGGGCAAATCCACGGTGATGAGCATGATGTCGCGCGCCAGCGGCTTTGATTCGGTGGTGATTGGCCTGATCGGCGAGCGCGGGCGCGAGGTGCGCGAATTTTTGGAGGATGCGCTGGGCGACAATAAAGCCAATACGGTCTGCGTGGTGGCCACAGGCGACGAAAGCCCGATGATGCGCCGCCTTGCCCCCAAAACCGCAACGACCATTGCCGAATTTTTCCGCAGCCGTGGCGACAATGTGCTGCTGATTCTCGACTCGGTCACCCGCTTTGCCCATGCGGCGCGGGATGTGGCCATGGCGGCGGGCGAACCGGCGGTGGCGCGCGGCTATCCGCCCAGTATTTTCAGTGATCTGCCCAAATTGCTGGAACGTTCCGGCCCGGGCGAGAGCGGAACCGGCACCATCACCGGCATATATTCCGTGCTGATTGATGCCGACAACCATAATGACCCGATAGCCGATGCCATACGCGGCACATTGGACGGCCATATTGTGCTGGACCGCGCCATTGCTGATCAAGGCCGCTATCCGGCCATGCATATTTTACGCTCGAT
>DAIMHB010000455.1:0-2097 GCA_036723545.1 Beijerinckiaceae bacterium | reverse complement strand
GTTCAGGGCTTTCTTGAAGCTGTTGAGGCGAGTGTCGCTGGCTGTGCTGATCTGCGGGCAGCCGCGCTTGTGCGCCGTGCCGGTGGCAAACAGCATCAGTGTATCGGATGTGGATGTGTCCGAATCGACAGTGATGGAGTTGAAACTGCCTTGCACGCCTTTGGACAGCATGGCCTGCAGGGCCGGGGCGGCAATCGGTGCATCGGTGAAAATGAAAGAGAGCATGGTCGCCATATCGGGGGCAATCATGCCTGCGCCCTTGGCCATGCCATTGATGGTGACGCTGACGCCGTCAATTTTGGCGGTGGCCGTGGCAATTTTCGGATAGGTGTCGGTTGTCATAATGGCGCGGGCCGCATCCATCATGGCGTCCGGTGTGGCTTTGGCGGCCAGATCGTCGAGAATTCCGTTGAATTTATGGGCATCCAGCGGTTCGCCAATGACGCCGGTCGAAGCCAGAAAAATCTCCGAGGCTTTGGCACGTGTGGCTTTGGCGGCAATCTCTGCGGTCAGTTCAACACTGGCCACGCCCTTTGCGCCGGTAAAGGCATTGGCATTGCCGGAATTGACCACCAGAACCCGCGCCGCACCGCCGGAGAGGTTTTTGCGGCACCAGTCCACCGGGGCCGAGGGACATTTGGACCGGGTAAAGACACCGGCAACCGTCGTGCCCTCATTCATCAGGGCCATCATGACGTCGGTGCGGCCTTTATAGCGGATGCCGCCCTCACCTGCGGCGAAGCTCACCCCGTCAATCTGCGGGAGATCAGGGTATGATGGGGGAGCAAGCGGCGAAAGCGGGGCGTCATGAGCCATTGTTTTTGTCCAGACTGCTTGGGTTTTATGGTTTGGCCGGATCAGCAGGCTTTGCATCGGAGGATGGCAGGGCCTTCAGCAGATCAGCCGGTGTGGGTTCATCAAAGCGTTCGATTTTGACACCTTCATGAAGTTTGGTGATCATCTCGGCCTGCGCCCGCTGAATCACATAATGGCTGACCTGTTCCTTGACCGAATCCAGCGACGGGAAGGTGACCGGACGCTTTTCCTCAACCTTGATGATGTGCCAGCCGAACTGGGTTTTCACCGGGTCTGAAATGCTGCCGGGCGCGATTTTAAATGCCGCATCGGCAAATTCAGCCACCATCTTGTCCTTGGTGAAAAATCCGAGATCCCCCCCCTTGGAGCCGGTGTCTTTCGAGACCTCGTCGGCGACCTTGGCAAAATCCTCGCCACCCTTGACACGGGCCAGAGCCGCTTTGGCTTCCTCCTCCGTGGGCACAAGAATGTGGCGGGCATGAACCTCCATCACATCTTTCTGGCCGGCGGCCACTTCGTCATAGGTTTTCTGAATATTGGCATCGGTATTGGCCTCAACCGCAATCATGCTCATTTTTGTTTCCATCAGGGCCTTGTCTTTCAGATAGGCCAGACGTTTGACATAATCGGGATTGTCGAACAGTTTTTCTTTTTCGGCAGTGCGGGCCACAAGTTTGGAATCAATCAGATATTCCATAACGTAATTGTTGCGGGCCTTTTCATCGGCCTGTTGTGGCAGGGTGGCGGCCAGATCCTGCATGGCAATGTTGAATTCGTCGTCGGTGATTTCGATATTGTCTACCTTGGCCAGCACCTTGGCCTGAAGGGGCGTCGCTGCAACGCCGGCCAGCAGGGTTGCGGTTGCCAGCGCGCTGCCCAGCAGCAGGATGCGTGTCTTGATGATCATGGGCGGATTGAGGGCCATGTGTGTTCTCCGGTCAAAGGGGTAAGGGATGGGATGTGTTGGGATCAACTTATAAGGACACAGACGCTGCTTGAACAGTTACAAATCGGACATATGCGAATCCAAACACAGCAACATGTTGAAATTCCGGCGCACAATCGCTGAATCTTGGCCGCAAGACAAGACCAAATATGGCTCTTTCATTGACAAGCGGGTGCCCCGATCTTATCTGTCTGCCGACCAGACGTGGCGGTGTCCCTTTTCGGATCATCTGCCGTTCTGGCGCAAGGCAAGCGGAGGGGTTGGTCTTTGGATCGGCCCGTTCATCCATATCAGCCCGTTTTGGCGGGCCGGAGAGGTTTTTAGATGTTTGGTTC
>DAIMHB010000454.1:0-2099 GCA_036723545.1 Beijerinckiaceae bacterium | reverse complement strand
TTGCCCCTGACGAGCGGCAGATGAATTCGGTTCTGTCGCTGGCTTTGTGTCTGCAAAAGGTTGATCTTTTGGGTAAGGCAAGAGCCCTGCTGGACTCTCTTGCTCTGTATTTTGCGAACAACAGAGAGGCTTTGAAACTTCTGGCCGCTGCCAGACTGGCAGACCATGCCCACACACAGGCGCTGGATGTTCTGAAAGGGCTGGAACCTTCCGATGACCTGTGGACCCTGACAGCCCGCCTCTGGTGTGCGGGTGAAGCCGGAGACAAGCCGCAGGTTCAGCGTGATCATGATAAGTTGCTTCGTGTTGCGTCGGTCTGTCGCGGTCAAAATATCTCTGCAGATCGCAAAACGGTGCTGGTGATCAATCCTGTCTATGCGGGGTTGCCAAAACACTCCTTGTTCGGCTTGCATTTTAACGGCAATTTTCCAAGCCAGATGGCTTCGGAGCTGCAAGACCGGTTTAATTTCATATCTGTTTTCGATGAATCTGCGATGGAGGCCCTTGATGGCCTGCGTCCGGACGTTGTTCTCAACAATCAGGTCAATGCTGAAGTGCTGTCCGGTGCGGGTGGCGGGTCGCTTAAGGACCATGTGAGTGCGATTGCGGATTATTTTCATGTGCCGGTGATCAATCATCCGCGACAGGCGGCGCTTGTCACGCGCCAGCGTCTGGCCTGGCAGCTGAAAGATCTGCCCGGTGTTTTCGTTCCCAGAGTGGTGCGGTTCCGCGCCAACAGCAAGGAGATCGATTTTCAGGTGAAGTCACTGGCTGATACGCTGGGTTTCCCCTTGATTGTGCGCACCATAGCCAATCAGTGGGGTGTTGGCATGTCTCTCGCCAAGGATAGGGCGGAACTGGTCAGCGAATTGCAGAGGCGCGACGGACACGAGCTTTATGCGCATCAGTTTGTTAAAAATCTGAATGACACGGGGTATTTCCGTAAAATCAGGGCTGCATTTGTGGGTGATGAAATCATCTGTATCCGCGTTGATTTTAATGATGCCTGGATGGTTCACGGACGTATGCGCCGGAAAGAGTTTTATCGTGAAAATCTGCATTTTATAGATATTGAACGCCAGATTCTGACAGTTCCGAATAGTATTCTCACAGATAAGGTCATGCAGATATTGATGAGCATCCGCAAAAATATCCCGCTGGATATTTTCGGCATGGATTTTGATGTCATGCCGGATGGCCGGGTGCTGTTTTATGAAGCCAATGCCACAATGAACCTGTTTGATCCTATGGCGCAATCAGATCCCGATATTGCTTATTTTGCGCCCGCCAATCAGCGCCTGAAACAGGTCATGGGGGATTATCTGGAGCGAAAAATGGCGCAATAAGGGCGCAGCGCCCGTCGCCATGTGAACTCAGCGCGCCGCCTTGGCCTCATGTGTTTTCATATTCCGTTTTTCGCTGGACAGAAGATAGATGCCCAGCGCGCCCAGCAACAACAGGCCAAAGGCCAGATGCAACCGTGCATAGGCAATGAAGGGCGGGGCGTTGTTCATCATGTTCATATAGGCGCCGGAGAGGGGCTGGAGTAGGCCGGCCCCGCCGATAAACAGCACATTCATGAAGGTAATGCCGCGCCCTAACAGATGATCCGGAAAAAGGGTGCGGCTATGGGCCATCAACACCCCGTAGGTCATGCCAAAACCACCGATCATGGCCAGGGCCAGCAGGGCTGCGGTCAGAGACATGTTGAATGTGGCAAGCGCAAAAAAACTGGCGGTGGTTATGGCGCTTCCGGTGACAACCACCCATTTATGAGTGCCGAAAATACGGTCCAGCGGGCCGTAAATCAGCGCACCGGCGGACATGGCTGCGGCCATAACCAGCAGGGCTGTGCCGCGCTCCACCGTGTCCAGCCCGTGCACCAGCGAAAAATAGGGTCCGGCCCAGAGGCCGCGCTCGGCCAGAATGATGGAATAGCTGACCAGTGTCAGGGGCACCAGCGGCCATATTGCTCGTGTTTTGAGAATTGTGACAATGCCGCTGCGAAAGCCCTCGCTTGTTTTGGCGGATATATGCGGCAGCTTTGGAATAAGCATGAAAATCGAGACGGTGGAGGCGGCGGTGGCGCAGGCCATCAT
>DAIMHB010000453.1:0-2116 GCA_036723545.1 Beijerinckiaceae bacterium | reverse complement strand
GCATGTGGCGCAGATGCGGGATCAGCAGGGTGCGGATCGCGCGGGTGCTGACAGGGCTGTCGGTGGTGCTTAAGGCTGGCCAGTGCACAAGATGCAGCGCGGCATGATCGTCGCGCCGGATTTTGCGGCCCGGTCCATAAAGCAGGTTCAGCACATGCGCCTGACCCGGCAATGTGTCGGTGCTGTCCGGCGGGGCATCGGCCTCAACACCTGCAGCCGTAACCTGGGCTGCAGCCGGAGTCTGGGCTATGGCACTGGTCAGAATGGCCTGCACCCGCCCCTGTCGGTCTTTGATCAGGGATTTATGCACAAGAAACCGGTGCTCCATATTGGTTTTGTCGCAGAGCATCTGCCAATGGGGCGGCGGGCACACGCCGGTTTGCCAGATGGCGCGATCCTGCGCGCTCAGGCTGTCCCCAGCCGCGTCAGCACTATTGTGGGGAGTGTTTTTGCTTCGGCCTGAAAAGGCCGAATAGGCTTCGTTGCAAAACAGAATATGTCCCTGTTCGGTCACGGCATGAATGAGCGCGGGCAGGCCGTTGACCACTTGCAGGACATGACGGTTTGCCTCCTGTATGGCATGTGCCTTCGAGACACGCAGGGATGCAATCTGGTTCTGGATCTGGGTAATGCGCTGCTCCAGCAGCACCTGGTGCCGGCGCATATTCAGCAGGTTGCGCGCGCGGGTGATAAATTCGAGATGATCCACCGGCGAATTGAGAAAATCGGTTGCGCCTGCGGCCAGTGCCGCCAGCCGCCAGCGGCGCTCATCATGGATGGTGATCACAATCACCGGAATATCGGCATAATTGGGCACAAGCCGAAAGCGCTCGACAAATTCCGCGCCGTTCATTCCGGGCATATTATAATCCGTGATGACAAGATCGGGCATACGGAAGCGTAAAGTCTCCAGCGCTTCCACTGCGCTGGCAAAGGTCAGAATGTCGATATCTTCCGCCAGTTCCCGCGCCAGCTGGGTGAAGATGGTGCGGTTCGTCTGGCGGTCGTCGATGAGAGCGATGAGGGGCATGAGGGTTTCCGCGAAGCTGTGTTTAAAATATTGAACTTACTTAATAAATCGTAACACAATAATATTTGCTAAATTTTAACGCGGCGCAGATGACAACAAAGGGCCGGCTCTTTTGCGCTCTTGGGGTGTTAAAAGGACGGGAGGCGGCGGATGTGCCGCCCGTTGTGTCAATTCATTTGACCTTTGCCCTCAGGCGTTCTAACCCGTTTGCAGAAGATTACAGGACTAAAAATGTCAGAAATTTCCTCTGCCGCCCGGCGGCGCAGAACATTTGCCATCATTTCCCATCCGGACGCGGGTAAAACCACTCTCACAGAAAAACTGCTTCTGTTCGGGGGTGCGATTCAGCTTGCCGGTGAGGTGAAGGCCAAGAAAAGCGGCACGCAGACCCGCTCGGACTGGATGGGCATCGAGCGCGAGCGCGGCATTTCCGTGGTCACCTCGGTGATGACCTTTGAATATGCCGATTGCATTTTCAATCTGCTCGATACGCCGGGCCATGAGGACTTTTCCGAGGATACCTATCGCACGCTGACGGCGGTGGACTCGGCCATTATGGTGATTGACGCCGCCAAGGGCATCGAGGCGCGCACCCGCAAATTGTTTGAGGTGTGTCGTCTGCGCGATATTCCCATCGTCACCTTCATCAATAAACTGGACCGCGAAACGCGCAATCCGTTTGATCTGCTGGACGAAATCGAGAAAACGCTGGCACTGGACACGGCCCCCGTCAACTGGCCCATAGGGTCGGGCAAAAGTTTTGCCGGAACATTTGATTTGCGCCGCAACGAGGTGCGCCAGATTGATCGTGACGGCGAGGCTATGGCGGTGTCCGGTTTTGACGATCCGCGTGTGGCGGCGCTGCTGCCGGTGCAGGATCGTGCCGACTGGCTGGAGGAAATTGGGCTGGCGGTGGATGCCTGCCCGCCGTTTGATCTGGACGCGTTCCGGCAGGGTCATCTGACACCGGTGTTCTTCGGTTCGGCCTTGCGCAATTTTGGTGTCAAGGATCTCATCGACGCCATGGCCGAAATTGCACCGCCGCCGCGCAACCAGCGCATCCTTTTCCAAGAGAGATACAATGCT
>DAIMHB010000452.1:0-2129 GCA_036723545.1 Beijerinckiaceae bacterium | reverse complement strand
GCCGCCCGAGGAGCGCTTCTCGCTCTTCGTCACCGGCGGCTCGCAGGGGGCGCGTGTCTTTTCGGATATTGTGCCCGCCGCCATAGCGCTGCTGGAACGTGAATTTCGCGCCAGGCTCACCATCACCCAGCAGGCGCGCGGTGAGGATGAGGCTCGCGTTCGCGCCGCCTATGCCGCGCTGAATATGCAGGCCGAAGTTGCGCCCTTCTTTGCCGATCTGCCGCAGCGCATCGCCCAGAGCCATCTCATTATTGGCCGCTCGGGTGCCAGCACAGTCTCGGAACTGGCTGCCATTGGCCGCGCCTCGATTCTCGTGCCGCTGCCCAGCGCGATTGATCAGGATCAGGCCGCCAATGCGGCGCTTCTCGCCGATAAGGGTGCCGCCCGGCTGGTGCGCCAGCCTGAATTTACACCCCAATGGCTGGCGGATGTACTGAAACATGACATCCTGAACCCGTCAGACTTGACCACACAGGCCGCGGCTGCCAAGAGCGCAGGCATTATGAATGCGGCAGACCGGCTGGCCGGGCTGGTCATGTCGCTTGCACATCATTGATCTGGAGATACGCATGAAACTGCCCCGCGAACTTGGCCCCATTCATTTTGTTGGCATTGGCGGCATTGGCATGTCCGGCATTGCTGAAGTTTTGCTCAACCTTGGCTATCGCGTGCAGGGGTCGGATGCCTCCGACAATGCCAATGTCAAGCGCCTGCGCGAAAAGGGCGCTCACGTTTTCATCGGCCATAGCGCGGAAAATCTGGGCGAGGCGGAGGTGGTGGTGGTGTCCACCGCCATCCAGCGCCACAATCCCGAGCTGCTGGCCGCGCGCGAGCGGCGCATTCCGGTGGTGCGCCGCGCCGAGATGCTGGGCGAGCTGATGCGCCTCAAGCAATGTGTCGCCATTGCCGGCACGCATGGCAAAACCACAACAACCTCGCTGGTGGCGACCCTTCTGGATGCGGGCGGCTTTGACCCCACCGTCATCAATGGCGGCATTATCAATGCCTATGGCACCAATGCCCGTTTGGGCGCCGGTGACTGGATGGTGGTGGAAGCGGATGAGAGCGATGGCACCTTCCTGAAACTTCCTGCCGATGTGGCTGTGGTCACCAATATCGACCCCGAACATCTCGACCATTTCAAAACATTCGATGCGATCAAGGCCGCCTTCATGGCGCTGATCGAAAACCTGCCCTTCTATGGCTTTGCCGTGATGTGCCTTGACCACCCCACTGTGCAGGAGCTGGTGGGCAAAATCGAGGACCGCCGCGTCATCACCTATGGGGTCAATCCGCAGGCCGATGTGCGCCTGCTCGACATTGACCTTGCGGGCGGCCAGAGCAAATTCAATGTGCTGATCCGTGACCGCAAAACCGGCACCGCCACCTATATTGAAAACCTGATGATGCCCATGCCCGGCCATCACAATGCCTTGAACGCCACCGCCGCCATTGCGGTCGCCTATGAGCTGGGTATGAGCACGGACAAAATTCAGGCAGCACTGGCGGGCTTTGGCGGGGTCAAGCGCCGCTTCACCCGCACCGGCACATGGAACGGCGCCGCCATATTCGACGATTACGGCCATCATCCGGTGGAAATTGCCGCTGTGTTGCGCGCGGCCCGCGCCTCAACCAAGCAGCAGGTGATTGCGGTGGTGCAGCCGCACCGCTATACGCGCCTGCAATCCCTGTTCAATGATTTTGCCACATGCTTTAACGATGCCGACCATGTCATTGTGGCCGATGTCTATGCCGCCGGTGAAAAACCGATTGAAGGCGCCAGCAAAGACGATCTGGTGAGCGCCATCAAGGCGCATGGCCACCGCCATGTGCAGGCCTTGCCCGCGCCCGATGCACTGGCGGGCATAGTGCATAAAATTGCCAAACCGGGCGATTATGTCGTGTGCCTAGGAGCTGGCAACATCACCCAATGGGCCTATGCCCTGCCGGGGGAACTGGCAGCGCTGGATGGTGGTAAGTAGCCTTGAACTTCTCTCTTCCTTCATCCTTCGAGACGCGCTTCGCGCTCCTCAGGATGAAGGGGGAAGGCATCCGCCAGTCTTGCGGCGTTCAACACAGGTCAAACATTTCACCCGATCACTTTGATGGATAATCATAAACATGTTCCC
>DAIMHB010000451.1:0-2140 GCA_036723545.1 Beijerinckiaceae bacterium | reverse complement strand
GCCTCGACACCATCACCAAACTGGCCGCCGAGGGCATTCCGGTGATCAGCCATGTCGGCCTGATTCCCTCCAAGGCCACCTGGACCGGCGGCTTCAAAGCGGTGGGCAAAACATCCGAAAGCGCGATGAGCATCTATCATCATGTCAAACAGCTTGAGGCGGCCGGAGCCATTGGTGCCGAACTGGAAGTGGTGCCCGACCGTGTTGCGGCAGAAATCTCGAAGCGGACATCCCTCATCATGCTCTCCATGGGGGCGGGTGCCGGCGGTGATGCGCAATATCTTTTTGCCGAGGACGTGCTGGGCTATACGCGCGGGCACAAACCGCGCCACGCCAAGACCTACCGGAACTTCCGCGCCGAACTTGAGCGCTTGCAGCAGGAGCGGATTGCCGCTTTCAAAGAGTTTCGCGCCGATGTCGAAACAGGTGCCTATCCTGCCCCCGAACATGTTGTGCCGATTGAAGATCAGGAATTTGCCGATTTTCTTAAAAAACTGCCGGACTGATCCGGACAAACAATGCCGGATAGGCTGAAACTGATTTTCAGCACAGGGATGAAATAAGGCTTGGCAAACGGGCAATCTGCTTCATAAATAAGCTGACGGTTTGGTCAGCTTATTATGAGGCGGAAATGGTCGCAACTCTGTTCAATGCGTCAGGTGCCGCGCCTCTGGTTCTGATTTGCGAACATGCGTCCCATGTCATTCCGGCAGATTATGCGGCGCTTGGCCTGCCCCCCTCGGAACTGAAACGCCATATCGCATGGGATCCCGGCGCCCTGCCTGTGGCTAAAGCACTGGCGCAGGCGCTGGATGCGCCACTGGTTTTTGCCACGGTTTCACGCCTTGTGATTGATCTCAACCGCGCGCCTTCGGATTTTGATTCTATCCCTGAAATCAGCGAAACAACCTCCATTCCCGGCAATATCGGCCTGTCCCAGACTGAAAAAGCCGCACGGGCAAACGCCTATTATGTGCCGTTTCATGCGGCTGTCGACGAGGTGATACGGCAAAAGCCCGACCTTCGCGCCATTCTCTCGGTGCACAGTTTCACACCCATATATAGAGGCATTGCGCGCCCCTGGCATATCGGCCTGATCACCGGCCCTGATGAGAGTCTGGCGCAAGATATGCTTAAATATCTGAAACAGGACAATGATTTAATAGCGGATATTAATGTGCCTTATGCGCCCTCTGACCGCGTTTATCACACGCTGGACCGGCATAATCCAGCCAACAGGTTCAGAACGGCGATGATCGAATTGCGCAATGATCTGATTGCGACGGTCGATGGCCAGAATGAATGGAGTGAACGTCTCTCTCATTCCATTCAATCAGCTTTGAGCTTATAACCACACTCGGATCGGGAGAAGATGCATGACCATAAAGCGGCCGCAAAACGCGAAAGAGGCCATTGAAGCGGTGCGGGCGAGCGGTGCGCATCACGTCAAGGTGGGTGTTTTTGATGTTGATGGCGTGTTTCGCGGCAAATATCTCGAACGCTCCAAGTTTGAATCGGCAATGGAAAAAGGCTTCGGCTTTTGTGATGTGGTGATCGGCTGGGACTCAAACGACCAGCTTTATGACAACACCACGCTCACCGGCTGGCATACCGCCTATCCCGATGCCGGCGCGCGGCTTTTGCCGGACACCATGCGCCTCATTCCCTATGAGGACAACTGCCCGCTGTTTATCGGTGAATTCACCGGCCATGCCGCCCATGCCTGCCCGCGTGGGCTGCTGGGCCGCGTATTGGCGCGGGCCGATGCCATGGGCTATGCGGTGAAATCGGCAGCCGAATTTGAATTTTTCGTGTTCGAGGAAACACCTAATTCGGTGCGCGAGAAAAACTATCAGAATATGAAACCGCTCTCGCCCGGCTTTTTTGGCTATTCCCTGCTGCGCGCGGGGGTTCATTCTGATATTTACCACGAGATGCTCAATTTTTTTCGTGAATTTGACGTGGAAATTGAGGGCCTGCACACCGAAACCGGCCCCGGCGTGCTGGAGGCCGCCATCAAGGTGGATGATGCCATGCGCTCGGCGGATAAAGCCGCGCTGTTCAAGACCTTCACCAAAATTCTGTTTCAGCGCCGTGGCCTGATGGCGACCTTCATGGCCAAATGGTCACAGGACTGGCC
>DAIMHB010000450.1:0-2153 GCA_036723545.1 Beijerinckiaceae bacterium | reverse complement strand
GCGCAAAAAGCGATGGAACTGCTGGGGGAAACCGCCGAGCGTCAGGCCGTGCTGGCCGAAACATTGATTTTTGCGGCTGATGGGCACGTGACTGATGCGGCGCGTCAGGCGGTTGCGCGGGCTGTTGAGCTCAAGCCTGATCTGCCTGTGGCTGTATATTATCAGGCTTTTGTGGCGGAGCAGGATGGAGCGCCTGACAAAGCTCGTGATTTATTGTCAAATCTACTGAAAAATGCGCCGCCTGATGCGCCCTGGCGTTTGAGTGTCGAGCGATATTTAAATAAATTGCAAAACACTGGCCAAGCCGCAGTGTCTGGCGACATACCCGACAGCGCTCTGCCCATGGTTAAAACTATGGTGGCGGGGCTGGCGGAAAAGCTCAAACAAAATCCGGACGATTTTGAAGGCTGGCTGCGGCTGATCCGCTCCTATTCTGTTCTTCACCAAACCGATGAGGCAAAGCAGGCTTTAAAACAGGCGCAGGCTCAATTTGTTGCTCAGCCGCAACAGATGCAGCGCCTGAAGGACCTTGCTGTAGAACAAGGGCTTGGAGATTGATTTGACCCGCAAACAACGCCGATTGACCCTGATTTTTGGTGCGCTCGCCCTTTTGGGACTTGCCGCCGGACTTATGCTGTTTGCCTTGCGCGATACGGTAGTGTTTTTCTTTACCCCTTCAGAACTGGCCACAAAAACCATCAAGGCAGGGGCGCGTTTGCGGATCGGCGGGTTGGTCAAGCCCGGTAGTCTGGACAAACAGTCCGGCCAGAAGGTTCGTTTTGTGATTACGGATGGCCGGGGTGATCTTGCTGTCGATTATACGGGCCTGTTGCCGGATTTGTTCCGCGAAGGGCAGGGGGTGATTGTTGAGGGGCCTTATGCGGGAGGTGAAGATGCTGCGCAGATCACGTTTCATGCAGACTCGGTTTTAGCCAAGCATGATGAGCGTTATATGCCGCGTGAGGTTGCAGAGTCTCTTAAAGCCAAAGGCCTGTGGCAGTCCGATAAAGCAGGTGCGCCGTGAGTGTTGAAATTGGTCTTTTTGCGCTGATTCTGGCGTTTGTTCTGGCTTTAATTCAGGGCCTTGTGCCGTTCTGGGGAGCGTACCGGCGCGATGCGCATTTGATGCGGCTGGCCTCATGGCTGGCTGTCGGCCAGTTTGCTTTTATCGCGCTGGCCTATGGCCTCTTGACCTATGCGCATATCACGGATGATTTTTCTGTTCTGAATGTGTTTGAAAATTCCCACAGTCTGAAACCACTCGTTTATAAAATTTCCGGTGTCTGGGGCAATCATGAAGGTTCCATGCTGCTGTGGGTGTTGATTTTGTCGCTGTTTGGCGCTTTGCTTGCACTGCTGGCCCGCACTATGCCAGCGGTGTTGAAGGCCAATGTGCTGGGCGTTCAGGCGCTGGTGTCTCTGGCCTTTCTGGCCTTTATTCTGTTCACCTCCAATCCTTTTGCGCGTCTTTTTCCTGTTCCGGCAGAGGGCAGGGATCTCAATCCGGTGTTGCAGGACCCCGGGCTGGCGATTCATCCGCCACTTCTTTATCTGGGCTATGTCGGATTTTCGTTGTCTTTCTCTTTTGCGGCAGCGGCGCTGATTGAGGGCCGGATTGATGCGGCCTGGGCGCGCTGGGCAAGGCCGTGGATTTTAACGGCATGGATATTCCTCACCCTTGGCATCGCTATGGGTTCATATTGGGCCTATTATACGCTGGGCTGGGGCGGGTTCTGGTTCTGGGATCCGGTGGAAAATGCCTCGCTGATGCCCTGGCTGGCGGGCACGGCCCTTTTGCATTCGGCGCTGGTGATGGAAAAGCGCAATGCCTTGAAAATATGGACCATATTTTTAGCGATTGTGGCTTTTTCCCTCTCTTTGCTCGGCACATTTCTGGTGCGTTCGGGGGTTTTGACCTCGGTGCACGCCTTTGCCAGTGATCCGCGACGCGGTGTTTTTATTCTGGCGATACTGGTCATTTTTATCGGCGGTTCACTGGCGCTTTATGCCTGGCGTGCCTCGCGCTTGAACCCGATCGATGCCCTGCGGTACGAGTAGCCTACCTCCATCACTACACGTTCCCGCTCCCCCCATCCCACCCGAATGCGACATTCGCCCGCATTCGCGAACGCATGTGCACCGCGATCAACTTC
>DAIMHB010000449.1:0-2160 GCA_036723545.1 Beijerinckiaceae bacterium | reverse complement strand
GATTAGGTATCCTCGTCTAACTGTATTTTTATCCTCAACACCCCGCCACATCAGCCAGATCGCGCGTAAGCCATAAAACAGACCGGAACACACCAGCGCCATCATCAAAGCCGCAGCCCATTCCCGGCCCCCCAAGCCACAATAGACCAGACCCAGCCCGAAGCTGGCCAGGTTCAAACCATCAGGAATGTGATAGGATCGCCCGTCTGTCCGGCCAATCGCCACCATCAAAAGCGCCAGAGCGGCACCGGTCAGCCCATCCTCCACCGGCAGACAGATCAGCGAGGCCAGACAGGCGGCCAAAGCTGTGCCGGCCCAGATCATATCCGCCTGCCGCAGCGGCGGAACACCCCTCATTGCAGATTGCCCGTAGTGGCAGAAGTGTCCTTTAGTAATTTTGGTGAACCCAACAGGATTTTGGCCCGCAAATCCTCGGCGACGCGCTGGGCATCCATCGGGTCGCGGATCACTTGCGGCTTGATGAAAATCAGCAATTCCGTGCGGTTGCGGGATTTGTCAGTGTTGGAAAACATATCCCCGAGAAACTGGATATTTTCAACAAAGGGAATGCCGGTGCGGCTGTTGTTCTGCTGTTCGCTGATCAGCCCGCCCAGCATCACGGTCTGGCCGTCCGCCACGGAAATCGAGCTTTTGATCTTGCGTTGCGAAACTGTCGGCGTCAGCGTATTGGCGCTGGCCGTATTGGCCACACTGCTGATTTCCTGTTCAATCTCCAGCATGACCATGCCGCTGGCATTGACCCGCGGCACCACCCGCAAAATCACGCCGGTGTTCATATATTCAATCGAATTGACGATGGTCGAGACACCGGAGGCTGGCAGCGCATTGGCGGTCTGGGTTGTGATGGGCACTTCGTCGCCAACCTGCAAAGTGGCCACCTGATTGTCCATCACCTGAAGCGAGGGCGAGGAAATCATTTTGACTGTGGTGACGCTGTTCAGGGCGCTGAGAATGGCCGCCGGATCGGTGCCTGACCCCAGCACAAGGTTGAAGCCGGGCAGAACCCGCGCCAGCGCCCCGTCCGTCAAGGCTGTGGACAGGCCTGCCGAGCCCTGATCCTTGCTTGTGCCCAGCATTTTGCTTTTCAGATACCATTGCACGCCATATTGCAGGTCCTGATTGAGCGAAACCTCGGCAATCGTCGCCTGAATCGAAATTTGCATGGAAGGCCGGTCGATGAGCCGCAACACGCGCTCAACCGCCGCATAATTTTCACCGCGTGCATAAATGAGCAGGCTGTTGTTCGCCAGATTGGGCGTGACATGCACGGCCTCGCTGCCGCCCGCATTGCCGCCCAGCAATGAGGCCAGAGCCGACGCTCCCGCCGCATGGGCCGCGTCCTAACCTCCGGCAGCGGATGTTGCCGCCGTGCGGGTGCTGCCCAAAGCGCCAAAGCCGGAATTATTCCCTGTCTCTGAATTTTGCCCCGGCGTGGTCGGCGCGCTGGCATTCGGATCAATCGGCGTGCTGCGGCTGGCCAGCTTCGAGCCGGTTCCGGGCGCGGTGTCCGAGGAGGTTTCGCCGGATGAGCGGCCCGAAAACGCATCATTGAGCACAGCGGCCAGCTGCTTGGCATCGCCATATTTGACCTGATAGACCTTGACCATCGAAGCGGCCGGATCAGCCCGATCCAGACGGGTGATCCAGGTGGCGGCGCGGGTGAGACCCTCCGGCTTGCGCGCAACCACCAGCACCGCATTCAGTCTGGCGACGGCCTCAAATTTGACCAAACCCTGCGCATTGCCGCCTTCAGCCGTGTCAAACACCTTCTGCAATTCATCAATCAGCACATCCGGACTGACATTATGCACCGGATAGACACCGACAGACTGGTCTTTCATCCAGTCGGCATCAAAGCTGAGCGCCGTATCCATCGCATTCTGGCGTTCAGCACTGCTGCCCTGAAAAATCAAAATATTTCGGGCCGCATCCACCCGCACAGTGCCCGGCTTTGCGGCAAAACCTTCCATCAGCTTGGCAATATTGGCGGCATTGACATAGCGCAGCGGCAAAACGGAAAGGCCATAGCCCGCCTCTGTCCCATGCTCCACCGACACAGCGCCCGCAACATCCGATACAGGCACGAGCCGGTAAAGCGAGCCGGATTTCACCAGCCCGATATCGGACATGCGCAAGGCA
>DAIMHB010000448.1:0-2170 GCA_036723545.1 Beijerinckiaceae bacterium | reverse complement strand
AGGTGGTCAAAACCGGTGGGCGGGTGATGAAAAACGTCACCGGACTTGATCTGGTCAAGGTGAATTGACAAGATCAAGTCCGGTGACGTTTTTCATCACCCGCCCACCGGTTTTGACCACCTCGCCCAAGCCATTGATGAGCCGCAAGCCCAGAATGGAGTCACGCGCCGCCCCTGCCGCAATGCGGCGCGGGCCAGAGACATTGCAGGCCGCCAGCCCGCCCATGGTCGGTGCGCCGCTTGTGCCCAGCACCCCGCGATAATCCATCGGCTCAAAGGGCAACATCTGGCCTTTCGCCGCAATCGCCGCTTCAATCTCGCTGAGCGGTGTGCCCGCTTTGGCCGAAATCACCATTTCCGCCGGTTCATAAAGCGTGATGCCGGTGAGCGCGGCGGTAGAGAGCATGGCCTCGGCCTGAACAGGCCGCCCGAGCGACGCCTTGCTGCCGCCCCCCTGAATCTGCACGGTTTGGACCGCGCGGATGATGTCAGCGGCTTGCGCTTCAGTTTGAGGAGTCGACACATTCATTCCGCAGCCACCTTGGAAAAATCAGGACGACCATCGAGCGGAAACACCTTGCCCGGATTAAGCAACCATTCGGGGTCAAAGATTGCGCGGGTGCGCATCTGCTGGTTGAGGTCAATGTCCGAAAACTGGTGCCGCATCAGGTCGCGCTTTTCAATGCCGACACCATGCTCGCCCGTGAGACAGCCGCCCACATCGACGCAGAGCTTCAAAATATCATTGCCCGCCGCCTCGGCCTTCATCTGCTCGGCGGGATCATTGACATTATACATGATCAGCGGGTGCATATTGCCATCCCCCGCGTGAAAAACATTGGCCACGCGCAGGCCGTAAGATTTGACAATCTCATGCGTGCGTTTCAGCACATAAGAGAGCTGCGAGGTTGGCACGGTTCCGTCCATGCAAATATAATCAGCAACGCGGCCGGTGGCGCCAAAGGCTGATTTACGGCCTTTCCAGATGGCGGCGGCTTCCATTGCCGATTGCGATTGCTTGACCACCTTGACGCCATGGGCCTTGGCAATGTCGATAATGCGGGCCAGCTGTGCATCCATCTCGACATCCGAGCCTTCCACCTCGATGATGAGCAGCGCGTCGCAGTCCATCGGGTAGCCGGCATGGGCAAAGGCCTCGCAAATATCAATAGCAATGCGGTCCATAAATTCCATCGCCACGGGAATAATCCCCGCGCCGATAATGGCCGCGACACAGGCCCCCGCCTCTTCCACATCCGCAAAGCCAAAGAGAACAGGCCGCGCCCCTTCAGCGGCGCGCAAAATACGCACTGTGGCTTCGGTTACAATGCCCAACTGGCCTTCGGAGCCAACAATCAGCCCGAGAAAGTCCAAGCCTTCGGCATCCAGCGCCGCGCCGCCAATCTCGACAATCGAGCCATCGAGCAGCACCATTTTCACGCCCAGAATATTATTGACCGTGACGCCATATTTCAGGCAATGCGCCCCGCCTGAATTCATGCCAATATTGCCGCCAATGGTGCAGGCCAGTTGCGAGGACGGGTCTGGCGCATAGAAAAACCCGTCAGGCAGCACATGGGCCGACATCGCCAGATTGGTGATGCCAGCCTCCACCTTCATGGTGCGGTCAGCATAGTTCACATCGAGAATGCGGTTCATTTTGGACAGGCCAAGCACAATCGCGTCTTCCTGCGGAATGGCGCCGCCGGACAGCGAGGTGCCCGCCCCGCGCGCCACCAGCTTCACATGATTATCATGGCAGAATTTGAGCACAGCGCTGACCTGCTCAGTGGTTTCCGGCAAAACCACGGCCAGCGGCAGGCGGCGATAGGCGGTAAGCGCATCTGTTTCAAAGGCGCGGCGTTCATCCAACGAGGTGATGAGCGAGGTCCAGGGCACCAGCGCCGCAAGCCCCGCGATGATTTCATCACGCCGCGCGACAATGGCAGCCTCCGGCACGGGAAAGGGAATGGCATTCATGGGCATGTCCTCTGATTTTTTATAGCCATTAAATAGACCTTTGGCTGCGCTTGGCAAGCGGCAGGCCCCAAAAGGCTAATGCCCATCCGAATGGGCTTTGCGAATCCGCCGCACGACAAGCGCAATGGCCATGATAACCAGTGGCACACTCAAGGCGGTCAGCACCGGCGGGCTGAGCGGCAGAGGCATGA